>CAYUAV010000022.1:0-16217 GCA_964442665.1 uncultured Bacteroidales bacterium | reverse complement strand
TCCAGATTATCGAGCAGCGCTTTCACTTTAAGTTGCTGGTCTTCCATTACTTTTACATCTTTTGCGCGGTTAAGCGCTGCCACCAGGGCATCTTCTTCAATGGGTTTTAAAATATAATCGATCGCACTGTATTTAAAAGCCTCGATGGCATATTCTTCATGTGCAGTAACAAAAATCAACTTAAAGCGAGGTGTATCGAACTTACGCAGTAATTCAAAACCGCTTCCGTCGGGCAGGTTTATATCCAACAGTAGAATATCGGGATCAGATTTCCTGATCATACGATAGCCGGTGGTAATATCATTAGCAGTATCGACTACATCAATGTCAGAAAAGTTCTCTGCAATGAATGTGGTAATGGTATTAATTACCCGGTTCTCGTCGTCAATTATTACAGCCCTGAACAAATTGAAATGATTTAAACTACAAATTTAACCATAAATTCTCTTAAACGGAATTTGAAGGATCACTCTTGTTCCTCTCAATTTATCCTTTTCAGAGAGATCGTCGATCTGCAAAGAAATATCTCCCTTATAACGCTGTTTCAGACGGGTTAGCCTTTCCCTTGTCAGCATGGTTGCTACTGAATTTCTATTTTGATGTATACTGTTCTTTTGCATTAACGACTGTTTAATACCCATGCCGTTATCTGTAATAACCAGTTTTATAAGACTATCTGAAAGATGAAAACTAATGTCTATTTTCCCTTTTTCCCTGATCGATGCCAAACCGTGTTCAATGGCATTTTCAATGAAAGGCTGAGCCAGCATGGGTGGAATGGCGTAGGTTTCAGGATCGATTGCTGCATCAACCTGCAGATCGTAATCGAAGGGTTTGCCGAAACGAAGTTGCTGAATGTCTAAATAATTTTTCAAAGTGTCTATCTCATCGGCTATCAGAATAAATTCCGATCTTGAGTTTTCAAGAATATGACGCATGAGCATGGAAAACCGTGTCAGAAAATGACCTGCTTCCTTCGCATCATTATCAACCATAAAATTCTGGATAGCACACAATGAATTAAAAATAAAATGAGGATTCATTTGTGTCAGTAATAATTTCTGTTCCAGTTCAATAGCGCGGAATTTAGCGTGCAGGCTCCGCTGACGGAAGAAAAGGAATCCAAACAGCGCAATAAGGATAAAGAAAATAATTACCCCATACAGGTACATACGTTGCTGTCTGATAGCAGCCTCATGCGCCAATCGTTCCTGATGAGCTTCGAATTCCATTTTATGTTGCTTTTTGTCAAATTCATACTGCATCTCCAGCTGGGTAACCTTTTTAATATTTTCATCCTTATTAATACTATCCTGCATCGATTTGTGTTCAAGCAGATTCCGGTACGCTCTGGAAAAATTTCCATTTTCAGCATATATTTTACTCAGTAAACCTGTGGCATCGGATATCACAAAGGGTAACTCAAGTTCTTTTGCTATGCCATAGCCTTTCTCAATATTTATCAGGGATTCTCTTTTGTTTCCCAGTTTCCATTGGATTTCTCCGAGCATTACATAATATTCCGCCAGTTTAGCCTTATCATTTATGTTCCGGGTAATAATAATAGCTTTTCTGATAAAAACCAGTGCAGAATCGTAATTGGTAATCAGTTTGTCAGTATTGGCAAGTTTATAGTAAATATCGGCTATGCCACTCGGAAAGTTCATCTTGCGGTTTAGTTGCAGGCCCTTATGCAGATAAATCATTGCCGAATCGTGCTGATGTTTTGCATTATAAACGGATGCCAGACTTGCATAGGTTTTACTAACCTCCCACATATCGTTGTCGCGCATGGAAACAGGCAGTTTTTTATAAAAATACTTTAGAGCCTTTTGATAATCCTTTTGAAAATAATATACACTCCCGATACTCCCGTATGCTATGGCAATTCCTGAAGAATCGTTTATCTGTTCCCATAGTCTTAATGCTTCGAAATAGGTATCGATAGCCTGTTGAAACAGGGCCTGATCCTTAAAAAGATTACCCTTACTATTATAAAGATCGGCAAGTCCCAACTGATCCTGTGTTTCCGATGCAACAGCTAAGCCACTATCAATAAATGCATAGGCTTTATCGTAATCTTTATACTGCTTCTGAATATATGAAAGTGCACTGTATGTGTTATACATACCCCGGTTGAATCCTGCAAGTTTACAATACTTCAAAGCCTGTAGCATATATTTTTCCGATTCTTCCAGGTTACCCCTGAAACTATACAGATAGCCAAACCCATAGCAAACCAGGCCCAGCCCTTTTGCCTCATTGATATTCCGGTATATATTATACGCCAGCTGAAAATATTGATGGGCACTGTCGTTTCTGCTAAAATTAAGTAAATGTGTATAGGCCAAGGCTGTATAAGCACCAGCTATACCCTTCTTATAATGAAGATTAAGCGAAAGTTTTAGTGCTCTGTTTGCAAGTATGAATGCCGAATCGGGATTTTTATGGTAGCTGTCAAGGGCTTTTATATTTAACTGATTTATTATCGCGGTATCCACAGCAGAGGCTTTACCGGTTTCTGCCGTACAATCAAAATCCCATAACTGTTTTACCATACAGAAAATTGTGTATAACAGGATTTTGATTAGTAACTTGTTTCTAAGGTTCATATCGATTAATCTCAATCTTAACTCTAAGATTAATTTTTTAAAACTTGCCCAACAAGTTACATAAAAGCTGATAATTAGCCGAAAAGCAGAAGGAATTTCTTTCGGAAAGATTTAAATACATATAATGTACAAAAAAGAGACACAAAATATCTTGTCCCTTTTACTTATAATTCCCAATATCAATACCCTATGGGTATCGTATTCTGAATTAACTATAATTTCACAATGGGTACTGCTTTTATTCCGGATTTTATTCGGATAAATAGTATGTAGCGCCCTGGTTCAATATCTCCTAAAGGTATGGATTCAGTGTACCTTCCGGCCGCAAATTCTTTATCAATAAGTGTACTGATAGTTCGCCCCGACAGATCGATCAGATCTGCCCGTATCTTCCCTGCACGCTCAATATTAAAAGAAAGCTCCAATATATCGGATGCCGGATTAGGATAAACATACAGTTGCAATCCTTCAATAGCATGAGTGCCAGATAATGAATTGGGTATCTCAACATGTATAATACCTTTCATACCTAATGAGGCATGCGGCTGACATACATAGTAATGAGTTCCCACCTCAGTAAGTATAACCGTGCCACCTCCCAAGGGAAGTCTGAAACCACCATTAGAAGTAGTATCACCTGCAAGCCATGTTTCTTCGCTCACTTCGACAGCATTATGAATGGAGCCCAGGTCGAATATGACAGTATCGCCAGGTTGAATAGTAACTTCATCGGGAACAAATGTAAAACCGCTCGATACGATTGTGACAGCCTGTAAATTTGGCAGACAAATCGTACTTAAAGTAATCACTGTAAACAGTAAAAGTTTTGTTTTCATAGTATCAAATATTTAGCATACTTAATTAACAAGGCATTAAAGGATTTGTTTCTCTTTTATTTGATCATACGTTGAAACTCAATGTGATTATTCCACCTGCACATTGCATCTGCAGTATGATTAAAAATTGAAAAAATAGTTGTCTTTACTTACCCAACCTGTATTTACAAAGCATGAGGTTAATAAATATCCTATGAATACTATTGACAAGTATTACTATATTGAGGATATTGCACAAAATTCTTAAATCCTTCATCATGAAAAAATTCATTCTTATTTCTGTTTCTGTTTCATTATTCTTTATTGTAAGTTCGACGAATCTTTTTTCTCAGCAAAAGAATTTCATTCTGGGATTACAGGGAGGAGTATTTCTGCCTTCCAGCGATTTGATATATGGTTATCAGGCTATCTCATTCGATGATGGTAGTCCCTATGGACTATTTGCCTATGGATTTGGAAGTGGAGCCAATCTTAACATACGCTTTCAGTATTATCCAACAAATCTCGGCATTCATTTCGATGGTGGTATCTGTATATTAAGCAGGGAGATCACTATGTCACTCGCTCCCAACGGTGAAGAAGTTAAATATGAAAATACGCTAAATCTTTTCCCCATAGAGTTGGGTTTGGTGTACCGCTTTATTATGGAAAGTAATAAAGTAGTACCTTACTATTCGGCTGGTATTTGTTCATATTATGGGATTATGGATAGAAAATATCAACAATTCAATAGCCCTGAAGAATATTTTCAGGGTAATGCCTTTTCAATTGGATTATACCATGCCCTGGGTATGTATGTTGCTATTTATCATGATTTGCTGTTCAATGCTGAAATTAAAATGAATTATGCCAGCGGTACCTGGGAACTGGAAGATCAGGCAGAAAATGCAAGTGAATCGATACAGTATGATAAACTAAATACAGGAGGTACGGCTTTTAAACTGGGACTGGCATTCAGATTCTGATTTGTTGGAAAAAATTAGGTGCTTGTTGAGAAATAGACTTCTTAAATCAATCTTCCTGACAAGGAAGAGGATAGTTACAGGGTACTATTGTTATTTTTCATTATAACAAATTGGATAATTATCATAAGTGCTGTAACTTAAGCCCTCTGTTAAAATAGGAATAAGAAGTCAATTAGTGAAATTTACAGGTTTTTAAAATGTAGGTAATGTAATTTCCTGAACGAAGATTATGTTGTTCTTTCAGTATTATTTTATTACATAATAAGAGTTATTGAATAAACAACTACATAGCCATAAATCTCCCTATATCATGAACCAGGAAGAATATTTTAAATTACGTGTCGATGACCAGATAGACTGGTACGACAAAAAAAGTGTTACCAGTCAGAAACTATTTAAGCGATTGCGACTCATTGAGCTGGTATGCGCTGCATTTATTCCCTTATTAGCTGGTTATGCTACACAGGCTAAGAGTATTCAATATACTATAGGTGCTATGGGTCTTATAGTGGCCATTATTACAGGTATTATAGGTTTGTTTCGCTTTCAGGAAAACTGGGTTGAATACCGTACCACCTGTGAATCGCTGAAACATGAAAAATATTTATTCCTGACGAAATGTAAACCCTACGATTCAGCAGACGCATTTCAGTTTTTCGTTAACCAGGTGGAAAGACTAATATCGAGTGAAAACAGTAAATGGTCGCAACATATTAGTGCCAACAGGGAAAAGAATAAACCTGGCGATAAGTAAAATAACTTTTCAAAAATGAGCCTATGGGATAGTATATTAGATTATTGCACTATGGTTTATTTGGATTCATTATGCATTATGCTAAGTAAAGAAGTTCAATGTAATAGTGCAATTTAAAAAGGGTAAATGTTTACCGGATGGCATATCCTTATCTTTCAATATTCTGCAATTTGTTTTCATGTATATAACAATTCCCAATTTTAATATCTTTACTCACAAATCTTATTTTGTAGATATAAATCAAACTGTTAATTATACTGCCATGAAAAAATCTGTTCCTATTTATTCAACCCTCTATGTTATTATGTTAATGTTATTTAATGTTTTTTCAAATGCACAGGAACCTGTCAGCTGGCTTGCTGAATTTTCCAACGATATACCGATTGGATCATACATCTATAATTATGGTTATACTACCATCGATAACAATAACTGTAAACTGAAGATCGAGGAGAAAAAAACCGATAAGAAAGGCAGTATTTCAACCAAATCATATATTATTTACCTTGCTGATATCGACCCCGCTTCGATAAGTTTTAAAACATCCGGCTCAAGTGTCATAGTGAATATCGGCATCAGGCAATCGCAGAAATTTATTAGTGTTTTTGATGAAGGTGAACTGGATGGGTATACTAACTCCATCTCAATTTATATGAATGAAGTTGATATGGCACGCTCTTTTATTGATGCCATTAAAACCAACAGTGAAAACTGCAAGGAAAACGATAAAAGCTGGACATCACGTTCGGAAACTCTTGACTGGCTGAGCGAAAATATTGGTGAATCGGTTGCCAGCGGAACC
This sequence comes from uncultured Bacteroidales bacterium, assembly GCA_964442665.1. Taxonomy (GTDB): domain Bacteria; phylum Bacteroidota; class Bacteroidia; order Bacteroidales; family UBA10428; genus UBA10428. Next base: position 10,248 of record CAYUAV010000022.1, on the reverse strand, counting down.
AGCTATAAACAGTCATTTAGCAGAGGTGAAAAAGACTATTTGGCACAACTGGCTATTGAATCGACCGATAGTAAAGGCGTTTCAGAAAAAATGACATATCATTTCAACCTGAATGATATTGATCCGGGCAAGATCAACCTGGTAGTTTCAGGAAAATACTTTAAGATTGAGCTCCCGGTGCGGGATAATAAGTATTACCTGCAGGTAGAAAAAGGAGAAACAACGACTTACACAAAGGAATTGGAAATCTATTCCGACGATATCGAACAGGCCCGTAATATTGTTAATGCTTTAGTATATGCCGTATCAGAAACACCTGTTCCGGAAAGAAAAGCATGGGATAGTTATGCTGCCGCCCTGGTATTTATTAAATCGGCAATGCATGAAGTTCAGGTTGGAAGTTATACTATCAGCCAGGAATTTAGTTACGATGCATCGCCTTCCGGTATGGTTCGCTTCACAACCAGAAAGACTGATTCGAAAGGTGTTACTACCGAAGAAACAAATTCTTTTTATCTGAACGATATTCAGTCTGCTGTGAAACTCAATGCTTCCTCGAAAAATGTATCAATTGAACTGACCATAAAAGATAAAGAAAAGTATATCAGACAAACCGGCGAAAGCGGAATTCTGTCCTATACTTACGCTATTGAAATTTACCAGACCGGTATTGAGGAAGCACGTGAGATGTTAAATGCTTTTGAATACGCTATCGGTAAAAGCAGCAGCGGGGCAATAGAGTTCACTGACCTCGATAAAGCCATACAATGGTTGACTGAGAATTTAGGCAAAGTAATTATCGATACCAAAACCACTGACCAAAATATTACCATACAAACTGATAATGAAAATAAAACAGAGTTGAAGGTTGTAACAACAAATGAAGGCAGTGCAGCTGTAACCGAACTTTTTGAGATCTATCCGGAAGACCTTATACCGGAAGATATGGAAATTGAGGTGAGCGGCAAGAAACTTTGGGTAAGTTTATCAACAGGAAAACTGAAGTATATTAAAGTATACAGGGATAATGTCCTTCAGAGTTATACCTATGATACTGATGTCCTCTTTGATGATGTTCAGCAGGCCAGAAACTTTATAGGAGCCATGCGCCTGATACATGAAAAATCGAAGGTACAGGACCGTACCATGCAAGATAAATCTGCTGCCATTACTTTTATTATGGAAAATTTAGGGAAGGTCGAAATTAACGGAGAAGTTTTTGAACAAAAGGCCGAAACCCGCGATAACGATGATTGTAAGATGAATTATCTGCTTACTGAAACCGATAGCAAGGGAGTAAGCACTGAATATAAGTATGAATTTACCCTGTCGGATATTGATCCGGCGGATTCAAAAATTTATGTATCCGGGAATGAACTTCAGGTTAAACTGGAAACCAAAGATAACACCAAGTTGATCAAACCTTATAAAAATGGAGAAGCCGGAAGTTTTATTTACAGTCTGGAGCTTCAGGTCAGTGATATTCTGGTTGCCAAAAAGCTTCTTGGGGCGTTCGTCGCCATGTCAAAAGCCTGTACGAAGTAATGGTTAACTATTACTTTTTAAATATCAAAACATAAATTGGCAAAAAGTAGTCGTGAAATTATGTATAAAAGTCAGTACGACTTACAATCCGTTCAATAATAGTTAATAAAGTACACTGGAAAAATATATTTCCAAATCATTGCTTTTTATTGATAAGTATCTTATTTTGCTTATACTATCGTTAGGTGATTATTTATGTTGTACACATAAAAATCACTGAATCTTTGAAAGAATAATACACCTGGAAAGAAATTTAGTTTCTCGCCAGATTTTTGGTAACCGAATCGCTGATAATGAAAAGTTGTTCAGAGGAAAGGAAAGAAAATCAGCGATTTAATTAATTTGAAATATAACCTGAATCTGCTATTGATTAAAAACTTCATTAAATAATTAAAGACCATGAACTTTTTAAACAACTCATTGATCGGAGTCCTTATCTCCATTATCCTTATCTATGCTTTACTCAGTATTGTAGTATCTATCGTGGTGGAATGGTGGAATCATACACGAAAATCACGGGGTAAAATGCTCAAGCAGGCTATAATGCATATGCTCGATGATAAGCTTAACCTGGAATTTGGCAAGCTTTTTTATAACCATCCCATGATAAGCGGTATACGATACAGCGAAACTAAACGCCCCCCGCAATATATCTCTTCGTCCATGTTTGCCGATGTACTGATCGATATTATTTCCCGGCAGGTGACCTCGGAAGTAAAAATACGGAAAAAAAATCCTGATGATAATTCGGAATATGAGGTTGTGGAGAATACGGATCCGCAACTTTCAGGTAATTCATCCAAGAGTATTGATCCCCTCGAACTTTTTAAAAAAGTATTAGACGAAAAGCTGGCTGAAAGTCCGTTTCGCGATCTGCTTCTATCATTCTATGTTAAAGCAGAAGGCAAATATGACAAGTTAAAGGCCATGCTCGAAAAATGGTATAACGACCATATGGACAGGGTAAGCGGATGGTATAAAACCAAGCAGAAGCAAAAATTACTGATTGCCGGATTTATTATTGCCATTGCACTGAATGTCGATAGTATCTATCTCTTCAAAATACTTAACCTGAACAAAGACCTAACCGACCAGCTTGTTTTAGTCGCCGAGGGCGTGGCTCAAAACTATGAAACATTACTCGATTCGCAGAAAATTGAAGTTGAACAGCAAATACATGTTTTTAAAAACGCACTGGAAGAAACTAAAGATTCCCTGACAACTTATTCGGCAACAGGAAGTTTGGATACTTTAAAACTTCACGAGTATTACCGTAAATTTGATAAAGTCGCTGCCGATCTGGATTCGAGTCAGCAGCAATATTATACCGGCACAAAAGAAGTTCTGAGAATTGTAAACGAATTGAGCTTACCTGTCGGATGGAGCATTACCAGTGCTCCTGTGAGCTGGCTAATTAAAAAGAAACCGGAACAAAAACATTCGGAAGAAATTCAGACATCAGAATCAGGATTTTTTGAATATATACAGCGACGCGATAATCATCCTAATTTCTGGGATGTGATATTGTATTTTCTGGGAATTACTATTACAGGATTTTCGTTAAGTTTTGGAGCCCCTTTTTGGTTCGATGCTCTGACAAAGCTTGTAAATATCCGACGTTCAGGTAACAAACCGATAATATCAACAGAAACTAAATAACTGAAAACATGGCAGCGCCTTTAACAAATATACATATGCACATATTCAACTCGGAATGTGCACCCGAGAATTTCCTGCGCATCATGTCCATAAAATTTGTGCGTAAAAATCCAAAACTGGTTAAATCTCTCCTGGAAACAAAAAAAATACGGCAGGCAATATGGTGGATCAACACCCTTCAGAAGCGAAGCAAAATGAAGCGCAGAAGTAGCTTTTCAAAATATATTGCTTTCTTGAATGTAGGTACACAACGGTCGCAATCCGATGTATTCAACCTGGCCTTTAATGTAGCCAAAACCTACGATCCATCTGCCCGTATCGTAGCCCTGACCCTCGATATGGATCATATGGATAATCAGGGAAAGATTGCTGAGAAACCCCTGAAAACCCAGCTCGAGGAAGTTAAACAACTGAAACGATACAACCCCGATAACTTTTTTCCTTTCCTGGGTGTCGATCCTCGTACGCGTTTGGATTCAGACCTTGTTGAGTGGAGCCGTTCCTTTTTCACTACTGGTGTAAAAAGCCGAATGTCAGGAAAAGTATATCCTTATTTTTCAGGAATAAAAATCTATCCGGCTCTGGGTTTTTTCCCTTTCGACCCTCGCCTTAACGAGCTCTATGCCTATGCTGAAAAAGAAGGGATCCCGGTTATGACCCATTGTACAAGAGGTGGATCGCAATATGTTGGCAGCCAGATCGAAACTTTTATTCCAAAGCAACCTGCGCTGATTCTGCCCGAAGAGAGTAAACCCGGATATGATGAGGCCATTAATGCCAGAAATGAAATATATGCCCGAATAGAGCGATACTACGAAAAAGGCTGGATAAAGAACAGTTCAATCGGGAACAATGATTTTGCCTGCGATCTTTTCAGCCATCCGCAGAATTATGTCCCTGTGATGGTTAAATATCCGAAATTGAAAATATGTCTTGCTCATATGGGAGGAGCCGACGAAGTTATTGATAACGGAAATCCGATACAGAAAGAAATACACGAAGCAGACGGTTATAACTTTGCCGATCTTATATTTGCACTGATGGAATTACATTTAAACATGTATACCGATATGTCCTATACCCTTTCGGGACTGGAAGACAACAAGGTAAAAACCAGATTCAGTCAATGGTTAAATACCATCGATAAAGAAGGAAAGAAGTTGGAGAACCGGGTTCTATTCGGGACGGATTTTTTTATGACAGAACAGGAAGCACATGAAAGAGAACTGTATGAGCTGGCCCGCAACTTCCTGACTGACAGATTTGATAAATTAGCACGAGAAAATGCCGTAAGCTACCTGGGATTTTAATTTCTGGTTTCAAAATAGGCTGTGTCGTTAAAAATTCACTCTATAGTAACGAAATGTTCAATATCTTTTCCTAACTTACTATAAGATTCCGGATTTTTTAAAATTTACAAAAAATTTTACTTTATGAAACAGCGAATTTTACTGCTTGTGTTATTCCCTGTTTTGCTTACCTGGGGCTGTTCAAATTCATACAATAGAAAAGTAGGTTTTGACGACGACCGGGTTATGTTACAGGGATTTTACTGGGAATCGTATCGACATGGCCATATGGACCAATTTCCGGAAATATATGCCGGACATCCAAACATCAGTAAATACTGGTATGAGATCGTGGAAGAGAAAGCCCCGGAAATCAGAGAAGGACATTTCGATATGATTTGGCTGCCACCCCCAAGTCAGGCAGGAGGAGGAGCCGGATACAGTCCGACGGAACTGTTTAATCCCGCCAATATGTATGGCGATTCGATCATGCATCGTGCCATGCTTGAGACTTTATGGAATAATGGAATTGAACCCGTTGCCGATATTGTGATCAACCACCGGAACGGATTAAACAGCTGGGCTGGATTTTACAATCCCGCCTGGAATACAAAATCGATATGCAAATCGGATGAAGCATTCAGTAATCCGAATTCGGAAGTTTTCGAGACAGTTGACAGCATGAGAGGCGCCGATGAAGAAATCGTCCCTTACGATGATAGCAGGCAAAGAGCATTCGCTTACAAGAGTTTCAGGGATCTTGACCATACCAATAACCAGGTAAGAAAGGATATACTCGGATATTTACTGTTTCTGAAATCGATGGGTTACAGAGGCTGGCGATACGATATGGTCCATGGTTACCATGCCCGGCATGTAGCGGAATATAACCGGTTAACCGATCCTACTTTTTCAGTAGGAGAATACGATTGGGATAAACAGGCTGCACAGCGAGGCTGGATCTGGAATACATCGATGGATACCAGTCAGGAGGGTGAAGAGAGGCTTAAATCGGCCAGTTGTGTCTTTGATTATTCTACCTATTTTTCTCTTGAAACCAGCATAGGGATCGGTTGCAACAACAATGCCGATTATCTGTTGCTTTACGGTTTCAATAACGGATTAGGATTAATGGGCGATAATAGCGATGACCTTCCGTGGAAAAATAAAGCCGTTACATTTCTTGAAAATCATGATACAGGCTGGCGGACGAAAGAAGATGGTACCAACGAAGAACACCATGATTTCGATAGTTTCGCTAACAACTGGCAGGTAGAACAAGGCTATGCCTATATCCTAACCCATCCGGGGATACCTTGTGTATTCTGGAAGCATTATTTCGACTGGGGCCAGGAACTGCAGGATAAGATCAAAGCCTTGATCAATGCTCGTAAAGTTGCAGGTATACATTCAGGCAGTATACTTCACACACAATACAATGCAAAAGATGCAGGCATTTATGCAGCCATGGTCGAAGGAAAGAACGGTCAGCTTTTTGTAAGGATCGGCGGTGAAGATGATCAATGGGAACCTTCCAGATCAGGATACGAAAATTACCGGGAATATGCCTACGGGAACAGATGGAAAGTCTGGATAACCCTGACGGATTCTACAGCGAACGCATCTTTTCAGCAATACCCTTTAAATGATGCATTGACTGGTATTCCATCGCCCAAAAAAATCAGTACAATTCATATTCCCGAAGAATAAACAATAAAAGTATCTATATTTTACGTCCATACTATTTGTATGAAACTATATTATAATGTTTATTAAAGCAGAATATCGATATTAAGTAAAAAGTCCTGGTCTCGTTCTAAAACCAGGACTTCTAAGGTCAGCTAATTAATCCATACCAAAAGAAACAAACCCAACCTATTTTATTTTGGAGCAACTACTGTTACTTTTTTTACAGTTAAACTCTCTTTATATTTATCTTTTGAATAACTATAACTGGAAGCAACAAGAACCACATCAAACTCTCCTTCTGCAGCGTATGTATAGCTGGCTTTATTATCCAATGCAACAGTTCCGCTGGAGTAGTGATTTTTCTCATAAGCTTTTAGCATTCATAAGTTAGGTAGTTTCAAGTATACAAAATAATTCAGATAAAAATAAACTTCGTCCTTCGAATGATGAAACAATGATGTAATATTTATAACCTTTCATTATATACATTATATGCTATCATAGATATTTATATTGGACATTTTCTCATCTGGCCTGACTCAGTGTTGTTACTTCAATATTTTCTGAAATTCATAGAGTTTTTGAACCGTGCTAATCATTATTTGTTTTGATACATATATAATTTAATAAGAGCAGAAAATGAAAACTCTGATTATTTCAGGATTTTATGGATTGTTTCTGACCCCGATATTTGCACAGAATTTTGCTTTAAAACAACTCGAAAGCTCATCAAGGCACCAGGAATGGGTGAAGGTTCAGGCAGATGAAAGGGAGGTAACCTGTTTTGTAGTTTATCCGGAAATTCCGGATAAAGCTCCCGTAATAATTGTTATCCATGAGAATCGCGGATTAAGTGACTGGGTAAGAAGTTTTGCCGATCAGCTTGCTGCAGAAGGTTATATTGCAGTTGCTCCCGATCTCCTCTCCGGTTTCAGCCCTGAAATAGCTGCCACTGCAGATTTTGCCTCATCCGATGAAGCAAGAAATGCTATTTACAAATTAGGTCCGCAACAGATTGAGAGTGACTTGAATGCAGTTCAATCCTATGCATCTCAGTTGCCAGCGGGAAACGGAAAAACTGCAGTTGTTGGTTTTTGCTGGGGCGGAACGCAAAGCTTCAGATTTGCAACATATAACCATAAAATTGAAGCTGCCCTGGTTTTTTATGGAAGTGCGCCAACTTCCGAAGAAGAAATAATGCAAATTACAGCTCCTGTTTATGCTTTTTATGCCGGTAATGACGAAAGGATCAATGCCGGGATTCCGGAAACAGAGCAATTGATGAAAAATGCCGGTAAAAAATATGATTATGTCATATACCCTGGCGCCGGGCATGGTTTTATGAGACAAGGCGACGATCCGCAGGGTTCTGCAGAAAATAAAAAAGCCCGTAATGAAGCGTGGGAAAGAATGAAAAAGATACCGGCAGCCATCTAGCTTTATCCGATAAGCAATATTTTGGCCCCTTTAATTTTACGGTTTTTAATATCCATTATTGCCTGATTGGCTTTTTCAAACGGATATGTTTCCATTTCGGGTTTTAAAGTCATTTCTGCCGCTATCCTCAGAAATTCCTTAACATCGTTACTGGTCACATTGGCAACACTTTTAATCTCTTTTTCCATCCACAAGTGTTCGGAGTAATTGATATTGACCAGATATTCCTGATCGATACTCTCTTTCCTTATAGCATTAATAACCAGACGGCCTCCCGGTTTAAGGAATTTCAGTGCGTGTATAACAGGTTTCCAAACAGGTGTTGTATCAATTATGTTGTTCAGCAAATGCGGCGGACTATCGGTTGTATCACCCGCCCAATTACAACCCAGTTCCAAAGCAAACTTTCTTTCTTCCGGACTTCTGGCAAATACATAAACTTCCGATCGGGGGTATTGATATTTTAAAAGTTTCAGCACTAAATGGGCCGAAGCACCAAAACCGGTAAGCCCGATCCGCTGGCCATCCTGCAAATTACAGAGTAAAACCGAACGGTATCCTACGGCACCGGCACAAAGTAACGGGGCGGCTTCCACATCGGAAAATACATCGGGAATTTCGTATGCAAACTTCCCGGGAACAACCATATATTCAGCATATCCCCCATTAGCATCCCGTCCGGTAGCCAAAAAATCACGGCACAGGTTTTCCCTTCCTGAAAGACAATATTCACATGTTCCACAGGCTGAAAAAATCCAGGCTACCCCTACCCTGTCACCCTGCCGGATGTTATGACCGGAATCCGTTACATATTCAACCGTACCCACCACCTGGTGACCAGGCACCACCGGATATTCAGGGGGTGATGTACGTCCTTCGATTTCATCAATTTCGGTATGGCAAACTCCGCAAACACTAACTTTAATTACTATCTCACCGCTTTGTGGTTCGGGTTTTGGAATTTCGACCTGTTTAAGGGGATTGTTATCCTTTTTCAGATCACTGACTTTATCAATTACCCAGGCTTTCATATAAGCGAAATTAGTATATAATGCACGTAACTTCAATAAACATCAGTGTAATTGTATTCATTACCTTTGTATTTCCTGCAGATAATCTGAAGAATATTTAATTTAATCTGAGTTTGATTAGTGAAGAACAATACTAATATATCGCAACTATTTATTGGTACTTCCGGATGGAGCTACAAACACTGGGCAGGTATTTTTTATCCCGATTCTATTAAACCGGCCGGTTACCTTGAATACTATTTAACAAAGTTCAGCTGTGTAGAACTGAACTCAAGCTTCTATCATTTACCCAGAAAAACAACGGTAACCGGATGGGAAAAACGTACGCCTGATACATTTAAATTCTGTCCTAAACTAAGCCGCTTTATCACGCATCAGAAGCGGCTGGCGAATACCGGGGATGCATTAAAACGATTCTTCGATGTATTTGAATTAATGAAAACACGTTTGGGGCCGGTACTTATTCAGTTACCGCCCGGATTATCATTCGATAAATCACTAATCGAAAGTTTTTTGAATATACTGACAAAACAGTATAACGATTATCGATTTGCTCTTGAAGTACGGCAGAAGACCTGGATAACGAATGAGTTCTTTGATTTGCTGTCTCAGCATGGCGTAGCCTTTGTAATTGCTGATTCCGGCAGGCGCTTCCCATATCACGAAGCAGTGACAACCGACTTTGTATATCTGCGGTTCCACGGACATGAAAAATTATATGCCTCCGATTATAGCGATGAAGCATTAACTCAGTATGCAGACAGAATTATCAGCTGGCTTAACCAGGGAAAAGAGGTATGGGTGTTTTTTAATAATGACTTCAATGGTTTTGCCGTAAAAGACGCTGAAAAACTGAGAGAACTGATTTATTCGAAGTAATTTATATCAGAAATCGATGGAATTAATCCCTGTTGAAGTGGAATGTCATGCGGGTTACAAAGCAGATGAATACCCAACATGTTTTTTCTGGGATCGTATCAGGTTTGATATTACAGAAATTCTTGACCGCTGGTACCAGAGCGAAGCAAAGCCGGAATTTCCGGCTGCTAATTATTTTAAAGTCAGGACAGCATCATCGGGTTTATTTATTTTAAAGCAAGAAGTTCAAAGTTGCAACTGGTACCTGGTTATTTGATACTGATATAAACATCCAGCTCCTGCCAATACTTTTCAAAGGAATTAAAAATGTGAACGGGTTTTAAACGTACTTTCCCGGTATAAGTGGAGGTTAATATCCTGTACTAATCATTTTTTACAGTTCTTAAAGGGTGATGATTATGCTGGGGAACATTTCCCCAGAGATTGTGAAATATTATTCTCACAACAATACAAACAGGGCTTTAGCTGATCTGTAACTTCAAAGTCCCTTATTATACGGTATTTCTTTCCACAAGTGCTTTGTAAAGACAACTATTTATCACAGGCTTTCAGTTCTGGCATAATATTTTGATCACTATGTTACAGATGCAACTTAAAAACGTGACCATAACAGCCGAATCAGGATATCCGTTTATGAAAAATGATCAGATTGATAGCACGGGAAGTACAAGTTCTGCACCGGCTGACTATTACCAACGAAGAAAAATGGTGGATTTTTT
>CAYUAV010000021.1:0-16392 GCA_964442665.1 uncultured Bacteroidales bacterium | reverse complement strand
GACAAGAGCAAGTGCATTTTCCTATGCATTGGGTTTTAGTGCCATACAAATTATCGAACCGGAGATATTCAATAAAATTACGGAAATGGGCGCATTCTCAATTATCGACCTGTACCTTCGATTAATGGATTCGAATGTTATTCTGGGTTACCGTCACGATAATGCTGCCTGGTTCGAATTAGGACGTAGCGAACTGATCGGTCAAATCACTGGTAATCCGGTATTCCAACACATTATCAGAACTATTTAAACATTATCAGTTATCGATGGTTTTATATTGTTAAGAGCAGCCTGAATGCTGCGATGATGTAATTTATTTATTTTTGCTTCTGATAATCATTACTAGCCTATGAACAAGAGTACTTCAAAAAATGTAATTGAAACCGTTTTAAATCCTTTTCAGCGCTTTTTAAGAGTTGAAGCTTCAGGAGGAATCCTGCTCCTTTTCTTTACAATAGTAGCGCTGGTATGGGCAAATTCTTCATGGGGCGATTATTACTTTCATTTCAGGGAACAAAAGCTGGCTATCAGAATCGGTGAATTTGTTCTGTCAAAATCCCTGCTTCATTGGATCAATGACGGATTAATGGCAATCTTTTTCTTTTTCGTTGGACTGGAAATAAAACGCGAACTTATTGCAGGAGAATTATCATCACTAAAACAGGCGAGTTTACCCATAGCAGCTGCATTGGGTGGAATGGTATTGCCCGCACTGATCTTTGTTTTACTGAATCGAAATGCTGCAACCGAAGGTGGATGGGGTATTCCAATGGCAACCGATATCGCTTTCTCATTGGGTGTTCTTAGTCTTCTGGGTAAAAGAGTTCCGTTAAGTCTTAAAGTATTTCTTGTGGCATTTGCCATTGTCGATGATATTGGAGCTGTAGTTGTTATTGCCCTGTTCTACAGTGCGGATTTAAACTGGACCTATCTCCTGATAGGAGTAGCTCTTTTCCTGTTACTATTATTATTCAATAAAATAGACATCAGGTATATACCGGCTTATATGATTGTAGGCTGGTTAATCTGGTATATGTTTTTACATTCAGGAATTCATCCTACTATTGCCGGGGTATTGATAGCATTCTCCATTCCTATGAACCGAAAAATTGATGTGGGTACATTTCGCGCACGAATGGATGATAACCTGCAGGTATTTTGCCCGACAGAAGACTGCAGCAATAAAATTACTTTATCAAAAGAACAGCTGGCTTCAATAGACAATATGGAAGATGAACTGATCCGGGTACAAAGTCCGGTTCAATCGCTTGAACAAACGCTGCATCACTTTGTAACTTATGTAGTGATGCCGCTTTTTGCACTCGCAAATGCCGGTGTAATTATTCAGGCAACAGGAATATCGTCTTTTTTTACGTCGCTGAGTGGCAATATTGAGGTTAGTTTAATACTCGGGAAAGTTCTGGGTATATCTTTGTTTACCTGGTTAAGTGTTAAACTGGGTATCAGTGTTTTACCCGATACAATTAAATGGGTACATATTTTGGGTTTGGGATTATTGGGAGGAATGGGATTTACCATGTCATTATTCATCGCAAATCTTGCTTTTACCGATCCGGTTTTTCTCAATCCGGCTAAGATTGGAATATTGACAGGCTCTCTGATTGCGGGAATTTTGGGGTATATGGTTTTAAATTTGACACTTGAAAAGAATAAGACATTAAAGAAAGGAACGATTGATGCAGAAATTAGCTGAAGAATTGAATGAGAAGCTGAAGGGAAGAACAGCTGAAGAAGTGATCCGATATTTTTTAGATAAATATCCCGGTAAAGTTACGCTGGGCTCCAGTTTGGGAGCTGAGGACCAGGTATTGCTCGATATGATGTCAAAATGCTGCCGGGATTTTTCGGTTTTTACGCTCGATACAGGCCGTTTATTTCCTGAAACATATGACCTGATTGATACTACCAATAAGAAATATGGAATGCCCATAAAGATTTTCTTTCCGGATAGCCGGCATGTGGAGGAGATGATCAATTCGAAGGGAATAAACCTTTTTTATGAAAGTGTTGAAAACCGTAAACAATGCTGTTATATCCGTAAAATTGAACCGCTGATGAAGGCATTACCCGGCAACGAAGTATGGGTAACAGGATTACGCAGGGACCAATCGCTGAACCGGTTTTATACCAGTCTTGTTGAATGGGATAAAACGCATTCGATTATTAAGGTCAATCCGTTGCTGAACTGGACTGAAAAAGACGTATGGGCTTACATACATGAAAATGACGTACCCTACAATCCATTACACGATAAGGGCTATCCGAGTATCGGATGTCAGCCTTGTACCCGGGCGATAAAGCCGGGTGAAGATTTTCGTGCCGGTCGCTGGTGGTGGGAATCGCCCGAGCACAATGAATGCGGGCTGCATATGGAGAATCATAAGGAGAGTTAGTCGATTACTCCCGATCCCATAAGTTCTCGTTTATCGTACCAGGCTGCAAACTGACCCGGTGTTATTCCCCGCTGGGGTTCATTAAACACTATATATAAACCCTCTTCGTGCTTTATCAGTGCAGCCTTTTGCAAAGGTTGCCTGTATCGTATCCTGACCTTATATTCCCTGATTTCACCCGGAGTCATCCTGATATCTTCCCGTATCCAGTGAATATCAGCTTCAGGAATGTAGAGACCAAACCGGTTAAGTCCCGGATGATCATGTCCCTGGCCGACATATACAATATTATTTTGAGTGTCAGTATGAAGTACAAATAAGGGCTCTTGTTTTCCACCTATATTCAGTCCTTTCCTTTGTCCGATGGTATAATAATGAGCGCCGTGATGCTTGCCTATTATTTTCCCCATATCGGGAGAAAAAAAATAGGGAGAGCAATAGTTCAGCAGTTCATTTTTCCTGTAACTGCGGACATTTGGAGTATCGGGATAAGGATAATCTGAGTTTTTATCGATTTCGATTATATCTCCATCTTGCGGAGCCAGTTTTTGCTGTAGAAATTCCGGAAGGTCAACTTTGCCTACAAAACAAATTCCCTGAGAATCTTTGCGCTTCGCTGTTGGCAGTTCCATATCGGCTGCAATACGCCTTACTTCCGATTTATGCATATCGCCTATGGGAAATAGTATAGGTGCCAGTTGTGCCTGGCTAAGCTGACACAGAAAATAACTTTGTTCTTTTCCGGGATCTCTGCCTGCCAGCAGACAATAAATTTCTCTGTCATCCTTGATTAGGGTATTTTTTTTGCAGTAATGGCCTGTTGCTATATAATCAGCTCCCAGCTCTTTTGCTTTAGCAATGAAAAGATCAAACTTGACTTCGCGGTTACAAAGTATATCAGGATTGGGAGTACGGCCTTTTTGATACTCAACGAACATATAATCCACAACACGCCGGCGGTATTCCTCACTGAAGTCGATGGTATGCAACGGAATATTGAGTTTTCGGGTAACCAGTTCTGCAAAAACCAGATCGTCGTTCCAGGGACAATCGCCTGAAAGTGTACCGGTTGTATCGTGCCAGTTAATCATAAATAATCCTTCCACTTCATGTCCCTGCTTTTTTAAAAGGTAAGCAGCGACACTAGAGTCGACGCCTCCCGATATTCCAACTATTACTTTAGACATTTATACGAACTGGTTTAAGTTGTATAGTTTAACCTTACATTATACAGCATTGATTCAATAAACCAGGTAACTGATTTATAATTTAAATACTGCTCTTGCAAAATTATTAATTATTTATACTAGGTTTGGTTTTTGCCTGATTGCCTTTTTAATGCCACCATTTTAATGGCTGTAATGGCTGCTTCATCGCCTTTATTTCCATGCTTGCCACCGGACCTGTTTTTTGCCTGCTGCAGATTTTTGGTGGTTAATACTCCAAAAATAAAGGGAATGTTATAGATTAAATTAAGTTGAGTGATCCCATTTGTGACGCCCGTACATATGTAATCGAAATGGGGAGTTTCACCTCTGATTATGCAACCAAGACATATGACAGCGTCGAATGCTTTCGTTTCAGCAACCATTCGTGCGCCTGCAGTCAGCTCAAAACTTCCCGGTACGTAACTTACCTGTATGTGGGAAAGATCTGCACCATTGTTCAGGAGAGTCTTTGTAGCGCCTTCAAGCAAGGCAAATGTAATTTCCTTGTTCCATTCCGATACAACAATGGCAAAACGCATATCTTTTGCAGAAGGGATTTCATTAGGCTCGTACTCAGAAAGATTTTTATATGCCGTTGACATCAGAAGTTTTAATTAAATGAAAAAAGTATCAATGATCCGGATAGGTAAATTGATACTTTTTGAAATTTATCCTGAAATTAGCTCAGACCTTCATTTTCGCCGCCTCAATAAATTTGTCAATATCTCTGGCTTCATCCGACTCGGGATAAAGGGTCTTAATTTTTTCGTATGCTGATATTGCCTTGGAATAGTTTTCGATTGCTTCGTATGCAAGCCCCGCTTTTTTAAGATAAAGGGCTGAGGTGAATTCATTCTTGTTTTTATTGGCAGCTTTCTCGAAAAATGAAATGGCTTCGTCATAATCTCCCAATTCTACATAAGCGTCGCCCAATGCACCCAGTGCAATAACTGAAACCAGTTTATCGTTTGAATCGAAGTGTTTAAGATATTCAATGGCATCTTCAAACTCACCCAATCGTAAATATGATATGCCGGCATAGTAATTGGCCAGGTTCGCAGTTTTGGTTATTCCGTATTCATCAATGATATCAATAAATCCGAGTGCATCACCATCACCTTCAAGCGCAAGTCTGAAAGAGTCCTGTTCAAAATATTGTTCTGCTCTGAAAATCTGTGATTGTGCTTCAATTTCCTTTGGTCCCAGCAATACTCTGCTGTATAACATATAACCGCCAACAACCAGGATGATAACAACAACAATAATTGTGAGACTCTTCTTATTTTCCTCAATATATTGCTCAGTTCTTGTCAGAGCATGTTCCATTGATTCAAAACCTGAACCTGATTCATCTGATTTCTTTTTACTCATTGTAATTCAATTATATGCTTGTTTAACAGCATGCAAAAGTATACTATTTTCAATGAAAGACAAAAAAATAATGATACTGCATACAGATTTAAAATAGAATTAGTTAAGTTTTAATTACATGGTTTGGAAGGCCTTTCAGAACATAATACGTAACTTTAGGCTTCGGTATTGATTTCTTTTTTTACGATGTATATTAAGAATCTCTCTTTAATTAATTTTAAAAATTATACGGACCTCAATCTTGAGTTTCATTCAAAACTGAATTGCTTTATCGGTGATAATGGAGTTGGCAAGACCAATTTACTGGATGCCATACATTACCTGTGTATGTGCAAAAGTTATTTCAATGTAACCGATTTGTACTCGATACGCAATAATGAGGAATTTATGGTGATTCAGGCCCGGTTTAACAGGGAGAAAAAAAAAGAAGAGCTCTATTGCGGATTAAAAATCAACAGTAAAAAGCAATTTCGGAGAAATAAGAAGGAATACAGCCGTTTAAGCGATCATATCGGTATTTTTCCGGTAGTAATGGTTTCTCCTGTCGATAACCAGCTTATCACAGAAGGGAGCGAAGGTAGAAGAAAATATATCAACAGCGTTATTTCGCAGTATGACAGGCTATATCTGGAAAATACGATTCATTATCGCAGGATACTGTCCCAGCGAAATAAATATCTGAAAGAGATGGAAATGAATCGGGATGCTAATGAACTTCTCGATGTGTTCGACAGACAACTAGCGGAATATGCTGTTGCCATCCATAAAAAGCGACTGGAATTTATCAATCAGTTTATCCCGGTTTTTAATCAATATTATCACTTCATTTCCGGTGGTAATGAACCGGTAAAGTTAATTTATCAATCACAGCTTAATGATTCCGATTTCTCCCGGAAATTAAAGGAAGCACGACCTCGTGATCTGTTATTGAAATACACAACTGTCGGGACACATAAGGATGATCTGATCCTGAATCTCAATGATCAGCCTATTAAACAAATCGGTTCGCAGGGTCAGCAAAAAACATTCCTGGTTTCAATGAAATTTGCCCAATTTGAATTTCTGCAGAAACTGAAAGGATTTCCTCCACTTCTGTTGCTGGATGATGTATTTGATAAGCTCGATGTAAAAAGGGTCAGGCATATTCTCAAACTGGTGAACGATAATTCCTTTGGTCAGATATTCATTACACATACGAATCTCGATCGTATGAAGGGAATACTCAACGAGCTTAATATCGATCACCGGTTGTTTCAGGTTTCCGACGGGAAAGTGGAGACAATAGATGATCGGGATTTGGAGACAAATGAATAAATTATTCTATGCAGAGAAAAAATTCACAAACCATAGGTGAAGTACTTCGTGAGTATATCGATTCCCTGCACATGCGTCGGAAATTAAAAGAATCGCGTATTGAAAAGCAATGGGAAGAACTGCTGGGCAAAAATGCAGCGTCGCTGACGAAACGGGTTTTTATCAGGAATGGAGTTCTTTACGTATATTTGAATTCTTCCGTACTGCGCAATGAAATTTTAATGATGCGTGAAACACTCATCGCAAGAATCAATGAAAATGCAGGCGAGGAGATTGTTACTAAAATTGTGCTTAAATAACCCCCCCGGATGATCTTAACCGACTTTAATTCCGGGTTATCAGATTATAATTTACTCATCGAATATTGAGAATCGTTCGCTTTTCGAAAAGAAAAAATTGCATTCGGTATCTGCATTTTCTTTACTGTCGGAACCATGAACTGCATTACGTCTCACCGATTGAGCATATAGTTTACGGATGGTGCCTTCTTTTGCTTTAGCCGGATCGGTTGCACCTATAAGTTTTCTGTATTCGTAAACAGCATTTCGTTTTTCAAGAATAGCAACAACAACGGGACCTGAGGTCATAAACTCAATTAATGGTTCGTAGAAGTCTTTTCCTTCATGGACCTTATAGAAACTCTCAGCCTGAGAATGTGTAAGCTGTAATAACTTCATTGCGGCAATATGAAATCCCGCGCCATTGATTTTATCCAGAATGGGTCCTATAAATTCATTACTTACTGCACAGGGTTTAATAATTGTTAAAGTCTTTGTTCCAGTCATCTTCTTAAATCACCTTTATATATTGTCTAAATTACTGATAAAAAAAACGGATCGTTATATGTGTTAACCAACAACGCTCTAACGGTCTGTAATCATTTGAAAAGGAAACAAAATTAAGATAAAAGTACCATACAAGCAATGGGAGAAAGTAATCTTTTTATCAGTAATTTATTATTGGTGATAAATGGATTGTATGAGTATTCCGGCATTTATTATCTTTGAAAGTAAAGGATTATTTTACAACGGATGTATCAAAAAAAAATTGATTATTCAGATATCAGGAATCTGGTAACAGGGGAGAAACACAACATTCTTATTCTCAGCCATCGCAATCCCGACGGAGATGCCGTTGGAGCATCGCTTGCGCTGTATAATTTATTTATAAAGCAAGGGCATCATGTCGAAATCATTATTCCGAATTCTTTTCCGGCTTTTCTGAAATGGATGAAAAATGCCGGAAAGATCCGTATTTACGACAAAGAGCCAGAGGCTGCAGATAAAATTCTCAATGAAGCAGAAATTGTATTTGCACTCGATTTCAATGATTTGAGCCGTATTCGTGAATTCAACGAGATACTGAAATCGTCTCCTTCATACAAAGTACTTATTGATCATCACCCTGATCCGCAAAATTTTGCTGATTTAACCATATCCGATCCAAAATCCAGTTCTACAGCGGAACTGATTTACGATTTCATCGGAGAAATGGGTATGATATCTGCAATCGATGAAGATATTGCCAGTTGTATTTTTGTTGGTATTATGACCGATACAGGATGTTTCAGTTATAATTCATCGCAACCCCTTACCTTTACCAAGGTTGCTTCATTGCTGACTTGCGGAATAAATAAAGATTACATTTATGATCGGGTATATAATAATTTCTCCTATAACCGGATGCGGCTGATGGGGTATTGTCTCGATAAAAAAATGGAGCATTTACCGATATACCGCACAGCTTATATCGTGCTTACACAGCAGGAACTCAGAGAGTATAATTTCAGGATAGGCGATGCTGAAGGATTTGTCAATCTCCCGTTATCCATTGAAGGAATTCGGTTCTCGGTATTATTTATTGAAAAAAGGGATATGGTAAAAGTCTCGTTCCGGTCGAGAGGTAAGTTTGAGGTTAATAAAATAGCTTCGGAGCATTTTAACGGAGGTGGTCATCGGAATGCCGCAGGAGGAGAATCGTACGAATCGATGCAAAAAACTATCGAAAAATTTGTAAACTTGTTACCTGCTTATAAGGATGAATTGCTCTCATCATAGATATAGTCTTACATTCCTGATTTTATTTACCCTAATAGTTGGCGGATGCAAAAACGGTAAACCGGCTGTTTCGGAAGAGGAGTATACCAAGACCAGAGAAAAGATGGTAGAAGTGAACAAGATCCTGGTTCGGAAAGATCGACAGCTGATTAAAGGATATGTGGAGAGGCATGGATTAAATATGCAGGAAAGCAATACAGGACTCTGGTATCATGTGTATGACAAGGGTAATGGAACACCTGCTGAAACCGGTAAAATTGCGACTATTAACTATAAGATCAGTCTGCTTGATGGAAAGGTTTGCTACAATTCGGAGACTGAGGGTGCGAAAACATTTACAATTGGAAGGGGTAGTGTTGAATCGGGGCTGGAAGAAGGAATTCTTTTGCTCAACGCAGGTGGGAAAGCAACATTTATTATGCCTCCCCATCTGGCGTGCGGTTTGCCCGGTGATAATAATAAGATACCACCAAGGGCTATTATTGTATATGATGTGGAAGTATTATCGATCGATTAAAATAAGTTAGATATGAAGAATATATTTATTCTTTTTATCGTTCTCATACTGACTGACTGCGGACAAAATTCGAAATATCCCGGTTTTTCAAAAGGCAAAGAAGGAGTTTATTTTCAGCTTCATAAACTGGGTGAATCGAACCGAAAAGCTATGTATTCCGATTATATTACAGCCGATATTCAATATGCCACAATGGAAGACTCTGTTTTCTTCGAGGGACGCAGAAAATTACAGCTCAATAAGAGTGATGCCAAAGGTTCAATTGAGGCATGTTTCAGAATGCTCGCTGAAAATGAAAGTGCAACTTTCATTATATCGGCAGATGAATTTTTTGGTAAAACACTGGGAACCAATCTGCCCGGTTACTTTCATCCGGGAGATATGATGAAAATTAAACTCGACGTCGTTGAGATACAAACCCAATATGAATATAACCAGGAGAAAGAAGCTTTCCTCAACTGGATTGAAGATTTCGGGGAATATGAAAAAGTGATTCTTCAACAGTTTCTCCGGGAAGAGAAACTACCGGTTCAACCGACGAAAAGCGGTTTGTATTATTTTTGTCTCAAACAGGGTACAGGTAAAAAAGTAGAGAAAAATGATACTGTGACCGTAAATTATGAGGGACGATTTCTGAACGGAAAATTTTTTGATTCCACGATCCGCCGAAAACAGCCCTTTCAGTTTGTTTATGGCACGGAGTGGCAGGTTATTAAAGGTTTGGAAGAAGCCATCGGAATGATGAGGGCAGGAGAAAAGTCCCTGTTTATAATACCTTCCGATCTTGCGTTTGGGACTGAAGGTTCTTCAACCGGCATAATTCCACCTTTTACTTCACTCATTTTTGAAGTTGAAATTATATCAATAAATTAGTTAAAGAAGCAACCATTTTATCATATTTTGCATCAGTATCTGAATGACTAATATTTATAAAAATTTATAATGCTATTTGTATGAAAATCAGGAGAGAATTGACAGGAGTATTTTTAGTTGGTTTAGCAGCTTTGTTAGCCAGCTCATGTATAAAGGATAATAGCGAAGAATTGCAGGCTGATCATGATATTGCCTTCAGGGCATTGAAACAGCAATTTCATATTACCGAGGATGAGAATATTGGTGACAATATTTATGTGCATTTTACATATATGCCCGATACAATTACGAATGGGGCTGTGCGACCTGACGGAAACGATTATACCGTACTTGATTATGTCGGCTTAAATTCCAGTCTTGAAGCTTTTGATGTTACACGGGAAGAAGATGCCGAACAATATGGTTTGCACCGGGACGATGTGGTCTATGGACCCATTCGTCTTAATGTCAGTCACACATTTTTGGGATTTTATAAGGGTATTCAGCATGTGCCGGAGGGTGCTAGCGCTGTTATACTTATTCCGCACGATCAGGCATTTTTAAATTATCAGCCGCTTGTTTATGAAGTTTGGGTTTATCGTGTAATTAAAAACCTTGAGTCATACGATAATGAACAGTTTTTATCGTATATGAACTCATTGGGTATATCATTGGATTCGCTGGGACTTTCATTTGATTATTTTGGCACTCCGCTGATGGATTCTGTGAGCGGAGCACCTAATGCATATTATAAAATTATTACCGAGGGAGATTCTGTACCAGACCTGGCTGTTGGTGATACCGTTACGATAAGTTTACACGGGTACTATGTTGAAACCGATACAGCTTATGTTCATTCATTCCCCGGCAGGCAATTTTTCCCGATAAATGACAGCGGTGATTCCATTACTTATGCTCTGGGTGATGAATTTTTCCCGGTCTCACCTATAGTGAATCATGTTATACTTCAGATGAAACTTGGCGAAAGCAGAGAGATAATAACACCTTCGGAATATACTTATGGTGAGGAAGGATTCGTACATCCATGGGTCGGCGTGTATATTATCCCTCCTTCAATTCCGCTTAATTATACCATCAGACTGGACGATTATAAGAAAGCAGAGAATCCATATTAAATCATTTGATCCCTTGCTACCCGGAATTATTTCCGGGGGTTTTTTTATTTTTTGTGGATAATAAATATCGAAGGGCGTTTATTAATATCAATTCTGTTTCTGCGCCATTTTGCCATTGTTTGAGTTTTTATTATTGCCTCTCCTGAAGTAATATCAGTAGCGATACAGAGCAACGTATTATCCGAGCAAGTTTTTAAAATATCCTGAATAAGCTGGTTGTTTCTGTAAGGCGTTTCGATGAAAATCTGGGACTGATTTTCTGAAAATGACGATTGTTCCAGTTGTCTTATTTTTCTGATACGATCGTTCGATTTAACCGGCAGATATCCATTGAATGCAAAATTCTGTCCGTTCAGTCCTGAAGCCATCATTGCCAACAGAATTGACGAGGGACCAACCAGCGGGATTACTTCAATATCTCTCTGATGCGCCATCATCACTACTTCACTACCGGGATCGGCGATAGCAGGTACTCCGGCTTCCGATAGTAAGCCTAAATCCGACTCTGCTGACTTTTCAAGAAAACCGGGTATTTCAGATCGATCTGTATACTTATTTAGAATGAAAAATAAGAGCTCTTCAATGGGCGTATTCAGTCCGAGACGAATCAGCATTCGTCTGGCCGTGCGTTCATTTTCGACAATATAATAGTTAATACGGTTAATGATTTCTGTTATGTATCCGGGAATAACTTCTTCAGGAGGAGAGTCACTAATTGCAGAAGGTATCAGGTATAATTTGCCAGCCATGAGAATCTGTTCTTACGATTCAAAGATATATCTTTTGATGAAAAACCTTCCTGGCTGTGTATTTTACCGGCGAATTTTCCGATTTCGTTCATAACCTATACGGCAGATTAAAATTTCTTATCTAATTTTGAGAAAAAGAACCTGTGTTAAATCTTATTCTCCTCGTTGTAGGTTTCGTATTACTGATCTATGGGGCAAACCTGCTGGTCGATAGCGCTTCGGCACTGGCCAGACGACTGAATGTACCGGCTATTGTCATAGGGCTTACTATTGTTGCATTCGGCACTTCGGCTCCCGAGCTTGTAGTGAATCTTTTCGCTTCAATAAGGCATAATTCGGATATTGTGCTGGGGAATGTCATTGGCAGTAATATTTTTAATGTTCTGATTATTCTCGGAATTTCAGCCATTCTCTATCCTATTGCTGTAAAAACCAATACCACCTGGATTGAAATTCCCTTAAGTTTGCTTGCTGCGCTTGTGGTTCTTGTTACAGCGAGCGATAGTATCCTTGATAATGTTGCTGGGAATCGGATATCAAGAATAGATGGGATTCTTTACCTTTTCTTTTTCATCATTTTTCTTGTATACAACAGCCAGATGATGAAATCGGGTCATTTCGATGAGGAAATTCAGGTAAAAGATTACTCTAAATTAAAATCTGTTTTGTTCATTTTGCTTGGCCTTATAATGTTACTGGCCGGAGGACGATTTATTGTAAGTAGCGCCGTTGATCTTGCAAGGGCACTGGGAATTACCGAAAGAATTATCTCATTGACAATTGTTTCAATCGGAACTTCACTTCCCGAGCTGGCCACATCGGTTGCAGCTGCCCGGAAGAAAAATGTCGATATTGCTATCGGTAATATCGTAGGTTCAAATATTTTTAACATATTCCTGATACTGGGCTTATCTGCTACGATAAATCCTATTGCTGTTTCCCGTGGCTCATTCTCCGATATGCTGGTAAACTTACTGGCAGGAATTTTGCTTTTCCTGTTTATCTTTACCGGTAAAGGACGAAAAATCGAACGTTGGGAGGGAATTATCTTTGTTTTAGTCTACCTCGTTTATATGGTTTTTTTAATTGTAATTCCGATGTAAGTATTAGTCGGACTTCAATTTAAAAATCAAGTAATAGAAACCAAATATCAGAGATATGCCATCTGCTATACTCCGGCAGAAAAATCCCAGTTCTCAACTCTCAATTTTTTTAAGTTTTAGATATTTTTAAAATTGAAAATTAGAATATGAACATTACTGGTCATTTGAAATTTAATAATTGAAATTCAGAACTGTATTAGTCTTTGGAAGCATTTAAATAAGTTTATGATATAAACTAAATTTATTACAAAAAAAATACTATTGTTATTAATCAGAACCAGGGCTCTGATTATTTTTTTAGCATTTCTGCTTTTTCAAACAAAACCTTGGCATCGGCTATTCTGCCCAGGTTCTGGTAAGTAATTCCAAGGTTTATGTAATTATCCGGATCGTCAGGATCGAGCCGGAGGACTTTTTCAAAGTAGGGTAGCGATTCGGAAAACTGACTACTCATTGCACAGGCAACTCCAAGATCACGAAGTACAATCTTACTTTCGGGTCGTGTAATTAATGCTTTCTGCAGGAATATTTTTGAGCTGTCGAGCTGTCCCAGCATTTTTCCGTATGTAACTCCAAGTTGATAATTCGCATCAAAATCATCCGGATATAATTTGAGTATAAAGATATAACCTGCTTTTCTTTGATCCGGCAATTCTGAAACTGCCAACATTTTTTTCAGATTGTTTAATGCAAGTTCGTATCCGGGTGCCAGTGAAAATAGTTTTTTGTAATAGATCAATACATCATGAATATTATTATCGAGTTCAAACTGGGCATTTCCTCTCAGCAACAGTGCATCGACATAGTTTGGATAGATGCTCAGCGATCTGTTCAGGTAGTAAATCGATTCAGAGAGTAACCTGTCCTTTTCAACTTTATTTTCTGTGATCTGCGCTTTTTCAAGTAAAACTCCGCCAGCCGTACAATTTGCTTTTGCACTGTTCTTCGATATAGTAACATCATGTGTAAAAAGTGTAAAATTGTCCTTCCATTGTGTATTCCTGATGATTGTTTTTATGGAAAATGCAATCATAACAATAAGAAAAACCCCCAGGGTCAGAGCTGCTATCCGTCTTTTTACCGGCAGGACAAACAGCCGGAAGAAAAATAAGCCAGCTATCAGGCTGAATCCGATGGATGGAATGAACAGAAACCTCTCGTTCATGAAGCTACCGATATTGATCACCAGGTTCGAAACAGGCAGCAGTGTGATGAGATAAAACAAAATTCCCAGTGAGAGAACCTTGTTTTTCTTCATGGTAAAAATTCCGACAATTAAGAGTATCAAATAAAGAAACAGCGAAATAATGACCCGGAAACTGTTCCAGGAATGGAGGGCAACATGGTACGGATAGTAATCGTAGGTAAGCGGATGAGGGAAAAACAGCAATTTGATATATAATAATAAGGTGTAAAATATAGTAGCTGATTTTTGGTGACCGTCTGCATGTAAAAATGGATTGTTCATCAGTTCGCCTGACTCAATTCCTGTAAATCCTCCCACAATCTTCAACCGGATAACCAGATACACTATGGCAGCCAGTATTAATGGTGTCAATCCCAACAATCCTCTGGCAACTTGTATTTTCTGGTTTCTCATAAATAATAATAAAATACCGATTGCAATAACGGTCATGGCATTTTCTTTGGAAAGCAGAGCAGTAAACAGCATTGCACCGGCCAGTAACGCAATTTTTAAAGAGGGTTTTTCAATACAGCGGATAAAAAACAACAGGGAAATAAGCATAAACAGGACAGCAAGCAGTTCATCTCTTCCTTTAATATTTGCAACTACTTCGGTATGTACCGGATGCACAGCAAAAATTAATGTTGCCAGGAAAGCAACCGGAATACTTATCTGATCGGCACCAAGAAAAAACAGAATTTCAAGCAGCGTTCTAAAGAGAACAAGACATAGCAAACTGTAAAGTAAAATGTTGATAAGGTGCGATAACCCGGGTCTCATGCCCCATATAGAATACTCAACTGCAAAAGTTACAACCGATAACGGACGGTATCTTCCGCCTTGAACCAGATCTTTTTTCTGCTTAAAAAAACCCGTAAACGTTTCGGTACCAAAGATATCTTTAATACCGGCAAAACCTTTTTTGACAAAAATGTTATCGGTTATTACAATCGAATCATCCAGCGCATAACCGTTAAAAAGAGTATTAAAATATAGTATTACCGGAGTAACCAGAACGATGTATGGTAACAGTTTTTCTTTTTCCTTGAGGTATCCTGTTATCAGTAAAGAATCAGTTTTCATGGTTTAAAAATACAAAATAATGCCGCTGTTAACGATGATTCCTCCTAAAGATCAGAATAATCAGAAAGAATCCCGGAATAAAAATTACACTGCCAGATACTAATAAGGCCACTGAAAGACTTATCTTTTTAGTGATCACACCCAGTAAAGGTCCCAACACAGCAAACATGATCCGGATAAAAAGACTTCGAACCGATAGAACAGTGGCCCTGACCCCTGAAGTTGTATACATCTGTATCCTGTTCTTTAATATGGGATGTGCCGTACCACGGACAAAATAGAAAACCAGGAGAAAAATGATCCCGATGGGTTCAATTGTGCCTGATGCAACAAAATATCCTCCGGAAAGAAAAATAAGGATAAAGATCAGGGAGAACCTATGGCCCAGAATTGTATTAATACGATGAGATAATATCGCTCCCAGCGCAACCATACCATTGAGGATTGCCCAGATAATTCCGAAGTAGTTATGAGGAACTTCTGCCTGGTATAGAAATATTTGCGCCAGCCAGGCCATGGAGAGACTGGAAAATCCTATGATTGCCGAAAAGATTACAAAACGGCTTAAAACCGGATTGCGCCATAGTGTATCTTTAACGATATGAATAATAGCCTGCCAGCTGATTTCATCTCTGTGCGTATGCATTTTTGGTTCTATCAGGAACCAAGCTGCTATAAATCCAATTGCAGTAATTACAGTTTGCAGGTAGTAATAACCACGCAACGTATTAAGGGCCATAAGAGTCACAACGAATCCCGCCAGGGCCTCGGCCAGGTTTCCGCCTCCCGTAATTCTGCCTTCGTATTTAATATATTGCTGCTGTTTTTTTTGCTGCAACAAGGTATCGTATAAAAGTGCAGAATCGGTTCCGGAAATAAATCCCTCTCCGATACCCAGCGCTATTTCAGCCATAAGAAAACCATAAAAACCGGTACCAAAAGAATAAAATGTAAAACCGGTAACTCCCAGCAGCAATCCCAGCAGCATTGAATTTTTTCGTCCCCAAACATCGGCCATATAACCTGAAGGTACTTCAACAATAAATATTATGGCTGAATAAATGGCATGCAATAAAAACAAGTCGAAATCGTCCAGGTTGTTCTCAGCGTAAAAAAGTTTTACAACCGGCATATAAAGCATGAACCATTTGCAGATTTTAATCAGGTAGAGTAACGCTATATTGCGATTTATTGGCTGATTCATGCAATAAAAATCTCGTTCAAAGATAATATTTTCAATTCCCAAATGGATTGATAAGAGTCTGAACGAATTAATGCCGATAACGCTTCCGGTTAATAAACTTCCTTAAGCTCAGGGACATTTCTATTAAAAAAACATTTTTTTTTGCTAATCGGAAGAGCGTCGTGTAGGGAAAGAGTGTCAGAGTGTGTGTAGATCTCG
>CAYUAV010000020.1:0-16444 GCA_964442665.1 uncultured Bacteroidales bacterium | reverse complement strand
CCATGATGCACAGCTTCACGGCAATGGGTATCATGGCTGTTCTTTGGGTCATTCTGGGCTATTCCATGAGTTTTGGCGATAATATTTTAGGTGGTTGGTTTGGATGGAAAACGGACTATTTCTTTTTAAAGGGAATTGATAATACCATTATGGAAAAGGGGGTTCCTGAATATGTATTTTCTATGTTTCAGGGCAAATTTGCCATTATTACACCGGCATTAATAGCAGGTGCATTTGCCGAAAGAGTTACTTTCAAGGGGTATGTGATGTTTATTGCACTGTGGGGAATAATTGTTTACAATCCGCTTTGCCATTGGGTGTGGGACGAAGGAGGATTCCTGTATAAAATGGGAGCAATTGATTTTGCCGGTGGAACGGTGGTGCATATTTCAGCAGGTATTAGTGGCTTGGTAGCAGCACTATATCTTGGTTCGCGAAGAGGGCATCCGAAAACTTCAATGCCACCCAGTAATTTAGTATTGACTCTTACAGGTGCAGGACTGCTGTGGGTAGGTTGGTTTGGATTCAATGCAGGAAGTTCGGTAAACAGCGGTCTTGATACCGCTCAGGCATTGACTGCTACTCAGGCAGCTGCTGCTTCAGGCGCTATAGTCTGGATGATTATTGAAGGAATTCATCACGGGAAGGCCACAGCTTTGGGTTTCGCATCGGGAATTCTTGCAGGGCTGGTAGCTGTTACACCTGCTGCCGGAGTTGTTCAGCCTGCCGGCGCACTTGCTCTGGGAGGTATTGCTGCATTTTTATGCTATACGGCCATAATAATGAAAAACAAAATTGGATATGACGATAGTCTCGATGCATTTGGTGTCCATGGTATAGGAGGTATCGTTGGAGCCATATTCCTGGTGTTCTTTATGCGTGGAAATCATACTACCGGTGAAGTCATGAATCAGTTGGGAATACAAGCCCTCGCTGTTGGAATAGCGATTGCTTACGCTGCCATTGGAACTATAGTGCTGGTTTTCATACTCAATAAAACCATTGGTCTGCGAGCAGAAGCAAAAGCTGAAATGCAAGGTCTGGATGCATCATACCACGGAGAGCACGGTTATGGTTTACTCAATTTAGGATAGCTCTTTTAATCAATAAAAAAAACACATATGAAATTAATATCAGCCATTATACGTGAAAGTAAGCTAGATGAAGTGCGTGAAGCGCTCATCGCGGCCGAAATTACTCGAATAACTGTTGTAAGGGTTTCTGGTCATGGTCAGCAGAAAGATGAAGATATTTATCGTGGGAAAATAGTGGTTCCAAACCTGATACCAAAAGTGAAAATTGAAATTGCCGTGAACAACGCTTTCGTTGATATTACGATTGATGCAATTATCAAAGCCGCAAGAACAAATACCAAAGGCGAAGTGGGCGATGGGAAAATATTTATCACAAATCTTGAGGAATGCATCAGAATTCGTACTAACGAAAGGGGAGGTAGTGCCATCTGATAAATCGATTGGTTCTGCTTGATATATAAGGACGTTGTAACATGGTTCTATCATGCAACCTCTTTTAATTTTTTACTTCCTGTATTCCAACAATTGGGAGTAATCACTAACTTATGCATGCTTTTAGATGAATTTGCTCTTCTGCGCCTGACATTATTATGATTAATGTTATGAAGAATGAAGGGTATATTTTCTCCTCAAAATCGGTATTTAATGCCAATAGTTGTAAAACCTGATCTTCTCCTGTATTCTTCCAGTGTATACTGATCAAGCGGCAGAAGTACTTTTTCTTCAAAAGCAGTGGTAAAACCGGCATAGTAAATATAGGCTGCTTCAAGTCTCCACCGCTTGTTAAGATGCATCGAGAGACCGGCAGATATTTTAGCTCCCAGATCATTTTTAATGGTATACATTTCAGCCTGATCGGTAAGAGAATATGTAAAATAACTGCCACCTTCTACAAAGGGTTGTATCGTATTTCCCAATACAATCCTCAGTGTCAGAGGAATAGTGAGGCTGTTGGTTAAATTCTGTATTTCGTACTCGATACCCGATATAATAAACAAACGTGAGTAGTAAGGTGAAAACTCTGCTACAAATGAAGCCCTGTGTGTACTATACGCCGGGGTTTTTCGGTTATCCGATTGCCTGGAGTAAGTAGTATTGCCGTAACCATACTTCATCCCGATGATAAAATCCTGTCCCTTAGCAGTGCACATAAAGGTCAGCAAAAGAAAAATTGTGCATACTTTGACACAGTTAATGAGCTCTCTTTTCATGCAACTTCTCCTGAATTATTATTACATTGGGTGCAAAAATACAACGATTCGTTAAACTATTTGGTTTTATGAAAATAATAGCAACGAGTATTTTATTATTGTTCTTCTATGCAGGAAGGGCACAGGTATTATTCTCCGATTATTTCACGGGGGAAAGACTTCGATACGATTATGTTATTGCAGGTGATTATCATAAAATATATATTTATGACAACCGGTTTGTTCGCGAACCTGAGTGGGGCGGATCAACTGTAAACCTGATTGATACATTCCGGTATGGTGAGTTATTCGTTGAAGTATTTGATTCTGCTTCGGGTGAAATGATCTATTCCAGGGGATACTCGTCTCTTTTTAAAGAGTGGCAGATAGTGAATGAAGCAAAATACAGGGAAAAAGCTTTTCTCGAATCAATTATAGTACCTTTTCCTGTCAATACGATAAAACTTATAATTAACGAGCGTGACTCGCTTTCAGAATTTGTTCCTGTTCACTTTACGTATCTGAATCCTCATTATCCGATAGTCAGTGAGGGGAATCACAGGATACATACCAGGGTTCATAATTTAATGTCTTCAGGTCCCTCCTCCAATATGATTGATATAGCAATAATTGCTGAAGGGTATACATCAACAGAAGAAACTGATTTCTTAAATGCAGCTAATGATTATATGGAATATTTCTTTACATGGGAACCGTATAAAAATTACAGGAATAAATTTAATTTCTATGCCGTTTTTGTGCCTTCAGAGCAATCAGGTACCGATATCCCTAACGTTACGATCTGGAGGAATACAGTGTTAAATACAAGTTTCAATACTTTCGGCAGCGAACGATATTTAACTACATCTGATTTGGCAGAATTACGGGAAATTGTCATGGATATACCATACGATCAGATTTGTGTTATGGTAAATACTGAAAAGTACGGAGGTGGCGGAGTATATAACAGTTTTACGGTTTTCAGTGCTAAAAATGAATTTTCCGGATTTTTATTTCTGCATGAGTTTGGACATGCTTTTGCAGGCCTTGCCGATGAATATTATACATCGCCCACTGCTTACGATGAAATGATCGGAACAAATATCGAACCCTATCAGCCAAATATTACCACCCATATGAATTTTCATTTGAAGTGGGAAGATATGATCAATGATACCGTTCCTGTTCCCACTCCCAATTGCGAAAAATATTCCGGAGTAGTGGGGTTGTTTGAAGGTGCTGCCTATCAGGCAAAGGGCATTTACCGTCCGGCATACGACTGTGCGATGAAATCAAAGACTTTCACAGAATTTTGTCCTGTCTGTCAGCGTGCCATAGAGAGGATGATATGGTTTTGCTGCGGAGAATAAAAAAAGGCTGTCGAAAAAATCGACAGCCTTCATAAGAGAATTTTATTTTATTATGTTACGGAAATTGTTATTTCCAGTATTTTATCTCCTGCTTTTATCTTATCGATAATTTCAAGACCTTCCACCACTTTGCCAAAGCAAGTATGGTTGCGATCGAGATGTTGGGTATTCTGGCGGTTATGGCAGATAAAAAACTAAGATCCGCCGGTATTACGGCCGGCGTGTGCCATGCTTAGTACGCCACGGTCGTGGTATTGCAGCTCACCATCAAGTTCGCAATCGATTGTATATCCCGGCCCATCGGTTCCAATCCGGGGGTTACTCATATCTGCCGAGTACGGGCATCCGCCCTGGATAACAAAATCGGGGATAACACGATGAAAAGCTAATCCGTTATAGAATCCCTCTTTGGATAATTTAATAAAGTTAGCTATTGTATTGGGAGCATCTTCATCATACAATTGCACCTTCATACTCCCTTTTTCAGTGCTTATAACAGCATTACTCATTTCCTTTAGGCCCTTCGGGAGGAATAACCTCGAGTAATTCGATATCAAAAATCAGAGTTTCATTCGGGCCTATCTTTTGCCCGCCACCGCGTGGTCCGTAAGCCAGGTCGGAAGGGATATAAAGCTCGTATTTACCGCCTTCTTTCATAAGCTGAAGTCCTTCGGTCCAGCCACGGATAACTCCACGAATTGAAAATTCTGCGGGTTGTCCTTTTTCATAAGAACTGTCAAATTCTTCTCCATTGATAAGCCGGCCCCGATAATGACATTTTACACGGTCATTTTCACTCGGAGATTTTCCGGTTCCTTCTTCAATAACCTTATATTGCAACCCACTTTCAGTTTCAATAACTCCAGGTTTTTTTCTGTTCTCTGCAAGAAATTCCTTTCCTTTTTCCAGGTTTTCTTGTGCTTTTTTCTCTCGAAGTTCAGTAAAATAACCATTTAAAAATATGTTGGCTTCCTGCATTGTGAGTGCAGAATCGTTTTCCATTACATCCATAATACCTTTAGCAATTAACTCGGGATTTACATCCGGTACTTCCTGCATTTTCAGACTATATCCTACTGAAATTCCAATCATATAGCTGGCTGAGTCAGCTTTATTATCTGCTTTTTGTGACCTGATTGACGATGAATCGCATGCGCTGATAAGAAGTAAAGTAACAATAACTGTTACGACGATTTTTAAATTTCTCATTGGTTTAATTTTTAATAAAACTATTCTATGAACCGCGAAGTTAATCTAATATTCGAGATAAACCGAATTGTGAATAACTCTTCTTTTACCCTTTTTTTCATTTGCGTAAATTTCGTACGACTTAAATCTATAATGTCATGAGATCAAATAAGCAATATTTACCAGTTGTTGTGGCATTCGGAATAGTATTGGGTTTGTTTCCGGTTCCGGTTCATGCTCAGGAAATTTCTAAATATGATCTGGAACAGCGTGCAAATCATAATTTCGAAAATTGCCGGTATAAAAAAGCAGCAGAAGATTTTGAATTGTTACACACTATGTTTCCGAAAGATGCACGGTTTTCCTATTATCTTGGGCGTAGCTATTTACATGCGAACATGAAGCTCGAACCTGCTACCGAATTGCTTAAGTATGCAGCTACGCGCAATTATGGCGACGATGCATACTTCTATTTAGGATTAGCTTATCACTATACATATAGATTTGAAGATGCCGCGTTGGCTTTTGTGACATTTCAGAAAATGGTAAGTGAAGGGAAACAAAAGAAGTATAATATCGACTATTGGATTGCTGTTACCAATAATGCCAGGCAATCTGTTACCATAGCCAGGAATTTGCGGGTTGAGAATTTGAAAACAATTCCTGCAACTGCACTTGAAAGCGCATTCAGCGAAGAATTTGCCGGGAAATTTATTTATGTTCCCGAGGAACTCCGATCGAAGGAGGACCGCGACGGTAATTATAATTATCTGATGTTCGTTCCAAATGACCTGGCTAATGGCGATTACCTGTTTTTTACCACCATGTCCAATAAGGGAAAACTTGGTGAAGAAATATACTGGGTAAAGCGTTTAAACGAACAGGAATACAGTATTCCCGAAGCATTACCCGATATTATAAACACAGAATTTGACGATGCCTACCCTTTTTATAATAAATCTTCAGGTACGCTGTTCTTTAGTTCAAAAGGACATAACACATCAGGAGGGTATGATATTTTCAAGGTAAATTATGATATAACTCAGAATGCATGGGGACTACCTGAAAAACTTGATTTTCCGATCAACTCTGTAAGAGACGATTTCCTGTTTTCCTTATCAGGGGACCAGCGTTCGGTTACTTTTTTAACAAATCGGAATACCGAGCTTCGTGAATATGAAGCGTATACTATCGAGTATCCTTTCACCGGAGAATATCTGTCAACAGGCGATCGCGACGAAATTATGACCTATGCCTTATTAAGTCCGGCCTCTATCACACTTGATAAAGGATTAACCTATCAAACTGATTCACAACCGGAAATACTTCTTACCAATACTGATGAGACTCCCGTTTCTGATGAAAACACAGGCGAGACTGATGAGTATTCTCGGCTCATTAACCAGGCACTTGAATTACAATCGCAGAGCGACTCATTAAATGCAATTGTCAGTCAGATGCGACAAGATGCTCAGAATGAACACGATTATCAGAAAAAGCAAGACCTTGTCGCCAACTTGACCACTCTTGAAAAAGAATCGAAAAGAATGCAGCG
The DNA here is from genome assembly GCA_964442665.1 of uncultured Bacteroidales bacterium. Classification (GTDB taxonomy): domain Bacteria; phylum Bacteroidota; class Bacteroidia; order Bacteroidales; family UBA10428; genus UBA10428. The sequence continues at coordinate 10,107 of CAYUAV010000020.1, read as the reverse complement.
CATGGCCGATGAAAAATTTGTCCTGGCAGAACAATTGAGAAGTCTTGATAATTCCGGAATGATAGCCGTAAAAGCTGATGATCGGAACGATCAACCTGTTGCGTCGGAAATTACGCTTTATAAGTACGATACAGGTTCAGGCGCCATTGTTCCGGACAGCAATATTGATTCACAGAAGAATTTCAGCGAGGGAAGGGAGGCTGCCAGACAAGCTATGGCAGACATAAATACAGGATTTGGTATTATGGCTGTCTCGCCCTATTCGGAAACAAATCCAATACCAATGACTTCCATACCTTCCGGACTGGTTTATAAAATTCAGCTTGGTGCATACTCCAATGAAATTCCGGAAAATACTTTCGGAGGCCTAACGCCCGTATCGAAGGAAAACCTGGCCTCGGGTACAAAATATTATGTAGGTGTTTTTACATCGGTAAAAGAAGCCCGTGAGGCGCTTGAAAAAGTTAAAGATTACGGTTATCCCGATGCCTTCCTGGTGTCCTTCTTCGATAGCAGAAAGATTTCCATACAGGAGGCCCGGGAAATAGAATTTGCTGAACGGTAAGGCTGTTAAGAGCATAAAAGGATGATTAGCATAATCGGGAAAAACACCATTTAATTGCTTTGTTTCAAATAATGATCCCGGATTCTGCGTCTTTCAATATCTATTGATCAATTTTTTTTCTAAATTTGGCTGTTAATGGGTTTGCCCCTATTACGGAAAGTAAAAATAACCATGGCAGATAAACATTTCCTCGAGAACAATCCTGATCTGGAACAACTCACTAATGAGAAGACCGGTAAAGAAAGGTTCCTGATATTGCATAATGATGAGGTTCATACTTTCGATTATGTCATCGAATCGCTCATCAAGGTATGTGAACTTGAGCCGGTACAGGCAGAACAATGTACTTACCTTGTTCATTACAAAGGGAAATGCGATGTAAAGAAGGGTAATTTTACCTTTCTTAAACCTTTTAAACAGGGACTGCTCGATCGGGGTCTCGAAGCTACAATCGATTGATAAACTGTCACGAAAACCAGAAAATGTCTATCCTGACCATTGTTATTCTTATTCTTTTAGGTTTTGTACTCTTTCTGATAGAATTTCTTGTTATTCCGGGTATTTCGATTGCAGGTATCGCAGCATTCATTCTTGTAACTGCCGGTGTATTTTTCGGATATTACTATCATGGTGCTCCGACCGGAAATTATATTCTGCTTTGTACCGGTGCTGGAATGATCCTGTTTTTTGTTTTGGTACTTAAGATGAAAACATGGCAGCGATTCGGACTTAAATCGGAAATCGATAGCCGCGTGGGAACGATTGATAAGGAAGTGATACATGTGGGTGATGAGGGCATGACGGTTTCGAAGCTTTCGCCTATTGGAAAAGCAATGATAAATGATACGCTTTACGAGGTGCGTTCGGAAGGAGGGTATATGAATGCAAATTCGGAAATAAAAGTTATCCGTATTGAGGGTAATAAAATATTTGTAGAAACTAAAAACTAAACTCATGGAAGGTTTTGGATTAATTATTGTGCTTATTGTACTGGCAATTTTTGTTCTCTGGTTATTTCTGTATTTCATACCTCTGGGCTTATGGTTCAGTGCTGTTTTTGCCCGTGTATATGTTCCTATCGGACAATTGATAGGAATGCGGATCCGTAAAGTTCCGCCGGCAATTATTATAAATGCCCTGGTTAGTGCGACCAAAGCAGGGTTAAAGCTTAATCGCGACGATCTTGAAGCACACTTTCTTGCAGGAGGTAATGTGCGATCGGTTGTGAATGCACTAATCAGTGCTGATAAGGCCAATATACCTCTCGATTTTAAAGCGGCTACTGCAATTGATCTTGCCGGAAGAAATGTGCTGGAAGCGGTGCAAATGTCGGTTAACCCCCGGGTAATTAACACACCTCCTGTTACCGCTGTAGCAAAAGATGGCATTCAGCTGATTGCAAAGGCAAGGGTAACTGTGAGAGCGAATATCAAACAGCTGGTTGGAGGTGCCGGTGAAGATACGGTTCTGGCCAGGGTTGGCGAGGGTATTGTGTCATCTATTGGTTCAGCTGAGTCACATAAGACCGTATTGGAAAATCCTGATTTCATTTCGAGGGTTGTGCTGGAAAAGGGCCTTGATGCAGGAACGGCGTTCGAAATATTATCAATTGATATTGCCGATATCGATATTGGGAAAAACATTGGTGCGGTATTACAGATGGACCAGGCCAATGCCGACAAAAATATTGCTCAGGCAAAAGCAGAAGAGCGCAGAGCAATGGCTGTTGCAGTTGAACAGGAAATGAAAGCCAAAGCGCAGGAAGCAAGAGCAAAAGTTATTGAAGCAGAAGTTCAGGTTCCACTTGCTATGGCTGATGCATTCAAAGCAGGTAATTTGGGTATCATGGATTACTACAGGATGAAAAATATCGAAGCAGACACACATATGCGTGATTCGATCACGGGAGGTGGCGAAAAAGGAGGCAGAGGCAGGAAAAAATGATATGTGAAATCTGAATAAGTTTTGCAGTTGTGATTTGATTTAATACTTTTGTCGGGCTCTAAAATCAGATGTCTGACCGCTCAAATGCCACCCAGCCAGGGCTGAAACCACTCCCGATAAACCCGGACTAAACCGGCGTACAAAGTTCTTTATATAATAATTTTAATTAATTCAACCAATCATCAGGGAGAGATGGGTGAGTGGCTGAAACCACCGGTTTGCTAAACCGGCGTACTTCGAAAGGGGTACCGGGGGTTCGAATCCCCCTCTCTCCGCAGCCTTACTTGAAACAACCCTATAAAGTCCGGTTCATTTGATCCGGATTTTATTATTTTATGGATTCGAACAGAAGGGCAGCGGGGGGGTTCGAACGGCGAAGCCCTCACGAGGCCGCCTGAAGGGGGACGAGTAATCCCCCTCTCTCCGCAGCCTTACTTGAAACAACCCTATAATATCTGGCAGTAACACAGGGATTTCTATTTCTTTGTATGAGGACAGAAATATTCTGAGATCGCTTATTTATTGATTCCAATTCTAAACATTCCTGTTTTCAAAATATTTATCCGCAATCCAGAAAACAAGTCAGCGATGAGTTATTTTCGCAAGTATAATCGATAGTCTTTTGAAACGGTCAGAAAAAAACCTGAAAGCTTATTTAGCTTTATTCGGAGGCCTCTCATTCATGTGTTTTGCCGCCATTTTTATTAAAGCGGCACATGCCCCTGGAATTGTTACTGCATTTCATCGTATGGCGATTGCTTCGCTGTTCCTGCTGATACCTTTTCTGATTTCACTTAAACGGGTTCATTATACCCTGACTCGAAGAGGTATATTATTTGCAGTTCTTGGAGGGATTTGCTTTGGTTGCGATTTGGCATTATGGTCGACAGGAGTTGTATACAGCAACGCGACAATACCCACTCTAACAGCCAATCTGGCTCCCCTGTGGGTAGGCTTTGGTTCCATTCTTTTTTTTCGCCGACGATTGAAAACAGGTTTCTGGATAGGGCTTACCATTGCACTGGCGGGCATGTTTCTTCTGATTCAACGGAATATTTCCGGTAATTCGACTATCAGTATCGGTGCACTGCTTGGTGTGGGAGCAGGCATGTTTTACGGTATGTTTTATCTTGTCAGCGAACGTGGGCGTAAACTTTTAAACACAATTCAGTTTCTGTTCATAAGTACACTTTCTTCAGCTGTAATATTATGCTCTTTTATCCTTTTATTGGGTTACAAAATTACCGGTTATGATAAATATACTTACCTGATTTTCTTTGGCATAGGTTTAGGCGTCCAGGTCTGCGGATGGTTTCTGATTAATTATTCCCAGGGATATCTTCCAGCTACCACAGTATCACCAACATTACTTGGTCAGCCTGTGCTTACATTTTTTCTGGCTGCAATTCTGCTTAATGAAAGGCTCTCATTATTTCATATAATCAGCGGCTTAGTGGTTGTTACAGGTATTTATATCGTGCATTACAGCCGGAATAAATAGAACCGGTATTTGGGTTCAAAAATCTTAACGCATTACAGGTAATATTTTTCTGATTACAAATACGGAATTAAAAGCTCATACCCTAAATTATTGAAAAAATAGTATACATAATTGCGCAACGTAATTATGAATACCTCTTTATGCAGGCAAAACATTTAATTTGTCCTGGATATTAAATCTTTAAAAACCATGAGAACAATTTTATTTTCTGTAGTGGCCATTACTTTTTGTATTCTAATGTCAATGCAAATATATGGCTCAGAACCTGAAGCAACCTGGAAATTTAAAACCGATGGTCGCGTGTATAGCACTCCCCTGATTATCGATTCAATGCTTTATATTGGCAGCCTCGATGGCAAATTCTATGCAATAAACCGCAACACCGGTACAGAAATATGGAATTATCCGACCGGAGACGAGATCAGGACTACTGCTGTTTTATGTGATTCAATACTTTGTTTTGCCGGTGGCAATAAACTTTATGCACTGAACCTTTCAGGTAACCTGAAGTGGGATTTTACCCTCTACGAGGGAACCGTTTCGAATGAACATGATCAGTGGGACGATTTTAATTCTTCACCTGTGCTCGATGATAGCGTTGTCTATATCGGAACCGAATACGGACACGTTTTTGGTGTTAATATCATAAACGGGGATACTGTTTTTCATTTTCAGACTCCGCTGGCAAATGCTACGATTGAGACAACTCCTTCTATAGAGAACGGGAAAATTTATATTGGCGACTGGCTGGGTGTGTTTTATTGTGTCGATCTCGCCACAGCTGAGATGGTTTGGTCCTATGATACAAAAGAGGATAATACCTATTCATGGGTGAATGCTATTACAACCCGGCCGCTATTTTATGAAGGCTCGGTCTTATTTGCAGGGCGAAGCTGTAATCTGTACCGGTTGAACGCTGAGACAGGTGATAGAGTCTGGATGTATCACGACCGGCAGGCAATGTGGCTGAAAGGAGGTCCGGTACTTGACGATACAACGATTTATATGGGTAGTTCAAATCAATGTCAATTGTTTGCCTTCGGTATCAATTCCGGGTCTCTGCTCTGGCAAACGAAAGTCGACTATCGGATCTACGGCACACCGATGGTAACAGAAGAGTATATTATAACAGGAACAGGATGGGAGTATACCGATGCTTTTGGTTCGCTGTTTCTGATCAGTAAGGAAGATCATCAGCTTAAAGCACAATTTAAAACCGCAGGACAGGTGCATTCCTCACCTGTAATGGCTGATACGATGATATATTTCGGGTGTGCCGATGAATTTGTTTATGCAGTGAATATCAATGCTTTGTTACAGTTGGAATATCCTCGTACTTATCTTAAAGATATCTCAGCCGTTCAGCTGGGGGTATTGCCTGAAAACGAGCCGTATTCGACTTCAGTTTATGTGTATAATGGCGGGCCGGCTTACGATTCTGTAATGATCAGTACGCAATCTGACTACCTTGATATTTCTCCGGATGTTTTCATTTTGAATCCTTCCGATTCAGAGGAAGTGACGCTTACATTTCAGGTACCTGAAATAAATCCGGGGAATTACTCTTCAACTCTTATTATTCAGCCTTTTTATACATTACCTCAATCGAATCTGACTATTTACAAGAAATATTCCTTTACTATAGAAGGCCCTGATCAGGTGAATCATGAGGAAGCGAATACTTTTCAACTTGGTCAGAATTATCCTAATCCTTTTTCAGATATGACAGGTATACCCTTTTCAATACCTACCGAATCACTGGTATATCTGTCGGTCTGCAATAGTATAGGAACAGAAATCGATCTTATCTGGGAAGGCCGGCTGTCATCAGGTAGTTATTGTATGCGATTTGATGCGACTAAGTTACCGACAGGCATTTACATATACAGGTTGTTGTCGGAAGATTTGTTACTTACAAAATCTATGACAGTATACAAATAAATAAAAACGAATTGAAAAGGAATACATTTCTTATTTTTTCTTCCTTATCATAATAGTGAAATTGATGCAGTGTGTGTCTGATTGTACAGGTAGTATGAGTCAGATGGAAAGAATCCCCTTTCTCCGGTTTCCGGAGAAAGGGGATTTTATCGGATTTATTTTACAGGAAAATATATTAGTGTTTTATTTTGACTGGGATCTTTTACTTTGCTTGGATCGGTCAGATAAACTTCCCATGAACTTCCGGTCGATTCCAGTTTACTATCTTCCATATATTTCATTATGTTACCGTAAACGGGTTCTAATCCGTCGTAAGCTCCGGTATACAGTGTTGTAACTGCTTCCATCACCGGAAATTCTTTAAATACTATTTCATCTGTTCCTTCATCCTCCGATGCAATGGGTAATCCGGCTTCAAATACCACATTTCCTTCAGGTTCCCATGAAAAGTATATAGCAAAAACAGGTCCTGCCGGTTCAATTCCTTTTTCTCCTGCGTAGGCAAAAAGTTTTCCGTAGAGTTCACCCATTTTTTCACCAATAGCACTCATAGGCACATCTGCCTTAATAACCAGGGCTTTCTGTGCATCAATATTTTTAACTTCAATAGGAGTGTGGTTGCATTTTTCAGGCTGGTCCTGTGCATATATGCCGCCATAGCCAATTAAGAGTAACCCCAGTACAAATAAATAAAATGGTTTGGTTTTCATAATTACATGTTTTTATTGTTTCACTTAAGTTAATTGAAACAAACTTATGACATATTACTGACAACCTTATGTCAGTAGTAAAATAAAATGGAGATAATTTTATAATTGCACTGCCGATCGGATGAATCAGGTATTTGACGGACGGAAGACCTTAATTTTGTTTTCATTACATTCCAGGTAAGGTCCGCCGATAAGATCGATGCAATATGGGATTGCAGGAAAAATGACCTGCAGGCATTCACGGATTGATTTCGTTTTTCCGGGAAGATTAACGATCAGCGTTTGATTCCTGATCCCTGCAGTTTGACGGCTAAGGATGGCTGTGGGAACATACTTCAGGCTTTCCTCACGCATGAGTTCGCCAAATCCGGGTAATTCTTTCCCGCACACAGCCTTGGTGGCTTCAGGAGTAACATCGCGGGGTGCAGGTCCGGTACCTCCTGTTGTCAGGATCAGGCAACAATTTTCAATATCTGCCATACGCATCAGGCGTTTTTTTATAGCATAATAATCATCGGAAATTATAGCGTAAACCTGATCCCATCGGGAAGTCAAAAATTCATTCAGCAGGTTTATAATCTCTTTTCCTGAGAGGTCTTCATATTCACCTCTGCTGGCCCTGTCCGAAACCGTGAGTATTCCTATTTTAATAGCTGACTTCATATTCCCTGATTATCGTATTTAGATCTATCCAATTTATACTGATGATAAAAATCAGTATGAAATTAGAAATATATTACAATTGTTTTCATATCTTCAATCTGGTAATACTTATAACAGTGAGAAAAATTTTGTTGTTAGGATCAATAAGCTGAATATATTTATAATTGAACAATTTACCTGAAAAAATACCGGATAGTATACTAATGATCTTGATATAGCAAAAGAATGAAGCAGAAAAAAATTGTTATTGTTGACGATTTTACCGGAATTCGCAGTATTGTGCGCGAAACACTTGTAAAAAGAGGTTTTGAGATATTGGAAGCTTCAAGCGGGGAAGAGGCTTTAAAGTATTTCGACGGTACCCAGGTCGATCTGTTGATAACGGATTTCGATATGCCTGAAATGAACGGAGCCCAACTGGTTTCAAGGATCAGAGAAATGACCCGCTATACCTATACCCCTGTCATTGTGCTGAGCGGCATAAAGAAAGAGCGGGTCGAAGATCAGCTAACCGATCTTAATATAGCCTGTTATCTCCAAAAACCCTTTGAGATCAAACATTTCTATTCGGTTATTGAGAGGCTTACCTGAAAAGGGATCTTCAGCTTCCTAATTCCTTAAACTCACCGATAATTTTTACAAAAAGGAAAATAGCCAGGATACCAATTATCAAATGTCCCGCCAGGGTATACATGATATATTCCGGATGACTCATCTTTTCAAACAGGCCCATAAGCCAGGTGTAAATACCACTGAAAAGGGCACCGATAAATGTAGCCAGAAAATTAGTTCCCATATAAAGCCCGGCTTTTTCTTTGGGTGCAATCCACATAATATATTCCTGGATCCGCGGGGAAGAGATCATTTCACCGACAGCAAACAGGAAGATACCCAGGAATACCAATCCATACATACCATTCAAAGCAAGTCCCAGGAGAACAAAACCGACAGCAGCGACGAACAAACCGAGCAGGAAAGAGGGTATGGCAGGCCGCTTTTCAAAGATACGTGAGACCAATAACTGAAAAATGATAATAATAAAACCCGTGTGAGATATGGCCTCGGCATTAATACGCCATATTCCGTCGTCATCCTGACTGGCAATGAGTGCTTTGGTAACGCCCTCACCGATAACCGACTTTACTCCTTCGAATATAGTGGCGGTATCCATATAATCATGAATATATACGGCAAGCGTATTAAAAAAGGCCCAGAAAGGCATCCAGAAGAATATTCCCAGCAGAATGATAAATGAAAGGAATTTCATATCGGAAAGGGCTTCACCCATGTCTGCAAATTTCTTTTTCAGACTGATCCCTTCAATTTCACGCTTGGGTTCCTTATAAAATAATAAGGTAATTATAAACATAACTCCGATAGCTGCTGCGGCTGTATAAAAAACATAATTCCAGCTCATTGCCCTGAGTTTGCCCATGACAATAGGACCGAATGATGCACCCAGGTTGACCATCCAGTAAAATATGCCGAAACCGAGTGTCTTATTGGTTGAATCGGTGGTAACCCTTACAGTGGCAGAAATCAGCGGCTTAAAGATACCTGCTGCAAAACCTATTGTAAGCATGGTAAGGGCTATTCCCGAAAACGACCGGGTTACAATTAATAAAAGAATGGAGGGCAAATAGGCAAGGTAGGAAACGATCAGTACTTTTTTAAATCCGAATTTGTCGGCGAAAGTTCCCGAAAACAACGGGATCAGGTAGGAAAATGCCAGGAATATGCTCTGGATTATCCCCAGATCACCTTTAGTGTATCCCAGGTGCTCGAGGTAAATGCCAAAACCCATATATATTCCGTAATAGGCAAACCGTTCAAGGATTTCTATACTATTGGCCACCCAAAATACCCGGGGAAAAGCAGTTCTTTTTTTCATAACTATTTGTTTTGTCTCTTTGCCTTTAAAAATACAAATATTCATTAATAATAATACCTGTTGTTTGTCATACCCACTCTGCCCCGGAATATCTAAAGATCATGACAATTACAAAGTGCCCTATTTCACCGGTTTGCGGTAAGAAATATCATTGCCTTCAGGACAACAGTTTTTATAACTTAGGGTAAACGAATTATATGTTAAACGGTTATACTATTAAGATGAAGGCTATAAAAGTAATTACTACTATTTTAGTTCTGGGCTTTTTTTCCGCTGCCGGTGCAAAAGCACAGCAAAAAATGCAGGTGGTTGAGGATAATGCAATAAAAGTTAATCTCCGGAAACCACCGCAACCCACAAATCATTATCTTGACAACAATAAGCCCAAGAGAAAGCTCAAAGTAAAGATCAGGATGGTTAAAGGCCCGGATTGTCCGCGCTATCTTCATTATACATCAAGGCCCCAGAAGCACAGAGATAAGATACTGGAAAAACGGAGGAGAAAGATTGGTTCGTGATTGGTGATTGGAGTGCCGGATGCTGGTTGCAGATATGCGGAGAATAACAGGATCATAAGCCTTCCCATTTTGAAGAGATTAACTCCCTTTTTATTCGGATCCGCTCTCTCTTTCACGAAGAGAGTCCCTTATTGTTCAGGTCTCCTCTCTTCCTTGCGAAAGGTGTCCCTTTTTATTCAGTAGTACTCCCTTTTTCTTCAGACCCGTTCCCTTCTTTACGAAAGGAGTCCCTTTTTGTTCAGGCCAGCTCCCTTCTTTGCGAAAGGTGTCCCTTTTTATTCAGTAGTACTCCCTTTTTGTTCAGACCCGTTCCCTTCTTTGCGAAAGAAGTCCCTTTTTATTCGGTTAATCACAGAATTATTCAAATAAGTTCC
>CAYUAV010000019.1:0-16557 GCA_964442665.1 uncultured Bacteroidales bacterium | reverse complement strand
TGCTCTCGGAATTCGGACAAACAAAGGATCATGAAGTAATCCTTCCTAGGTCACTAAGAAAGCAAGACTCAATGCGAAAGCATTGGGTTTTCACTTTATTACGAACCAAACATAATCTGTTTGAGTGAGTGAAAAAAGCGAAAACCAAAGAATTGCGAAGCAATTTGAGTTTTGCTCTCGGAATTCGGACAAACAAAGGATCATGAAGTAATCCTTCCTAGGTCACTTTTTAAGCCGATAAAGTAAAGTCAGTTCAGTTAATTCCATACCATACTATAACCTACAAAAAAGAGGGAATATTCTGAAAGAAAGGAATGCTTTAGAATTATGAGTTTCTTTAGCTCATCAGTAAACTTGTAATTACTTTAATCCATCAAATTCTCATTGAACTTTCCTATTGAATGATAATTCCGATGACCGAATTGAACGATGCAGAGGATATTTCTGCAAGGTAATATCCAGGCTTTACTCCGAGTGAATTCATATCAATAATATATTTCACAATTCCCGGTTGAATTATTCCTGAATAAACCTGTTTTCCGTCGGGACTGATCAGATTAAATGTTGCAGAATTCTCAATTTTATGCCTGAATGATACATGTAAACTTCCGGAACGCAAAACAGGGTTTGGATATACAATAAGTGCTGTCTCATCCTGCATGTAATTTCCGGAAATGGCATCCGGTTCCTCAGGTGTGATCGATTCTATTTTATATATCCATCCGTTTCGTTTGCTGGAAATATAAATGTTATTATCCATGTCCTGACCAAACCTCAAATCGGACCTGCCACTTCCATCGTATGAAGGTTCGTCGTTGATCACATCCAGCATCCATTCTTTCTGAACAGGCGGTATTTCCATATCATTATCGTCATCAAAATACACATTCAATATTTTAAAAGGCGTCTGGGTAAGTTCTTCCGGCTCATCAATGGCCGGATTGTCCGGATCGAGTTTGGTAACCTGGTGGGTTAGTTCGTTCAGATCGTTATACATGATAATCCCCGATTCGGGAAAGTCGGCTGAAAGATAGATCTTTTCGCCGGTTTCTTCAATGGTATATATGTATCCGCCAACGATACACTTACCTCCGTAATCTTCAAAGATAGGTGCTCCATGCGACCACTGTGCAGCGGGGAACGTGTATCCGTTTTGTGCTTCTGTATCGGGCAGAGCCTCAATCCCCGAATTCAGACCTCCGGCCGGAAGCTGTACATAGGTTCCTTCACGGGGTGTCCAGCCATAATTCTCACCAGGATAAATTACATTGACCTCTTCTATATTATCTCTGCCGGCATTGCTTGAAATAAGGTAAACATGGTCGCTGTCATCCTTTGCAAAGCACAACGAGTGCGGATTCCGGAAGCCGGTCGCATATATCTCATCGAGCCAGCTGGTATCATTTACAAACGGATTGTCCGGTGGTATGGAATAGCGAGATGAATCGGTTTCCAGTGGATTGATGCGTATGATCTTCCCCCGGCCATCGTTGTTCTGGCCACCGGCAACAGGCATGTTGTACAGGTTGCCATCGCCGTGTCCGAGATAAAGTAAGCCATAGTCCGGATCACCCGGCTGTGCATAGCGGTCGAAAGCAATTTGTTTGATCGGATGGTCAAACTGAGGTACAGCGACCCGGAATAATTCGCGATAGCTGTTCTCATCAACTGCAACGGCGTCAAAATCATAGGTCCATTCTATTAGCACACCGTCAGCATCGATATGGTCTTCCGTATCGCTGAGGTAATAATGCCCGGTTGTGTCGGCCGGACGCTCTTCCATGACAGCAGTGTAAAATTTCCCGTTTGAGAGAAAATCGGGATGAAAGGCCACACTTCGCAAGCCGGAATGGTAACTCCCTGATACCGATGCAAGGTGCCGGCCGGTATTGTCCAATATTGCCTGTTTTACATCAAAGAACAATTCAGGTGAATAAGTTCCGTTCCCATTATCCTGTATTTCGTATATCCTTCCATCTAGCTCAACGGAAGCAAATAAACGGTTATTCATATAGGTAATACAATTGATACGGGGCCGTTGACCATTATCATCCGGTATCCGTACAAATTTCTCCACAACCATTTGGTACCCATCGTTGGTTATTTCCAGTAAGGGATTTTTTTCATATTGTGCAAATACCTTCCCTGTAAATAATACAAGAGCTGATAAAATATTAATTTTTACAAAATGAAAAACAGGGTAATTTGTAAGCAGGAATTTGTGTTTCATGGTTCTTAATCTGAGATTTAAGTTTGAAAATGCTTATCTGGTTAACCCGAAAATTCACAAATTGTTTAAATGAAAATAGATCGCGTCTCTGCATCACAAAACCTCTATATTTTATATTCAGATGAATAAATTGAAATTTAAACTGTTCGAATTATAATTAACTGATTAGTAAACAATACAGTAATAAAAGAATCTAAGTACATGTCTTTACTTCGCGAAAGAAATCTATTTAAAGATCAAAGCACCTGCTCCTAAAAAAATGGCAAGCCAAATCAATCCTTTAATAAGAAAGAAAAGGAATCCGGCGATGCCGAGTCGTTTCAGCCACCATAATATTTTTTCCTTCATTCGGCAATAACTGTGTAAATCCTAAGTATATTTTTCATGGGAGGTTCCTTTCCGGTTTTTTTTGGCTACTGAAATATCCGCAAATCCTCTCCTGTGCCTTTCGAGAAATGCTGAAGAATTAGTCCATTTCCTGAAGTTTTCCTCACTATCCCAGTGACTAATAATTAAATACTCACCAGTAATATCATCAGGTTTCAGCACATGCATATGCCTGAATCCCGGCATAGTATCAATCGCCCGTTCCCGTGTAGCAAAAAGCATTTCAAAACGTTCTCTGTAATCTTCCTTTCAGGATAAATAATTTATAGCAACAAACATGATCTATCATTTTTAGGAGAATTCCAAATGGAATCTTGTGTTTAAAGTTAGCTCCTCTTAATACTATAGCGCAATCCCAAATAATAGGTATTCTAAAATTTTGTATGAAACTTAAAATCTCTGTCAAAAAACTTGCCAGTACTTATTATGCGTCTGAATGATAAACGATCATTATGAGGATATGAGAAATATGACTCTATTACCCGTGAATATGCACATTAAAACCAGAAAATAATATCATGAACCGGGTTTTGTTTAAACAAAGACACAAAAAAAAGGAGAGCTGTTAAACTCTCCCCTTATTAATTTCTAATGATTTATTATTGGTTTACCGGTTTTTAAGTGCTTTAATAGGATCGCCTTCATTAGTTGAATAATTTATCTTTAAAGCACTCGCTTTTCGCAATTCCTGTTTCACATCTGTAACAATCCCCATTTCAGTTTTTTTATCAATCTTAAGAGAAACGGTCATTTTATTACGATCCACTTCCGGGATTTGTTCACGTTTTGAAGCAATAAAATCACGTATTTCAGCGGGCTCGGCAAAAGCATCGTTAAGCTGAATACGGGGTATTGTGCCAAATATCTTTGTATTTAAGGGTTTCCCTATATAAATATAACTGACAAGTGATTTTTCTTCCAGCTTCTTTACCTGGTCAGCGGTTGTAGGTCGAAATTGAACTCTTAAATCAACTTCACGCATTACTGTGGTAACCATAAAAAAGAAGAGAAGCATAAAAATCACATCAGGCAGCGATGCAGTAGATATAGCAGTAACCGTTTTCTTTGTTTCCTTTGCAAATTTTGACATGTTAACTTCCTCCTATATTTTTAGGTTCAGCTTCTGATATTTTCATGGGGTAAATCTCCTCAATGGCTTTCTGCCGTTGCTTTCCCACATCATCATCACCCAGTTCAGAAAACTTTACCCCGAATTTCCGCATCGAAAGCTCATCTCTGAGTTCGTTATAAGCTGCTGCCAATTCATTTTGTACCGCTATATACATTTCATATGAGGTGCCCCGGTCATTCTGCAACGAGATTACATGATTTTTAGTAACCTCAACCGGGCCGAAAATCGGAACGTCAACCAGTTCTTTTGCCGGCAAATTGGGATCGTCGTAAGGATTTTCAATGAATTCCTTTGCAGCTTTCCGGAGGTCTTTAATATCCATGAGTTCCCCCTCTACCAGCAGCTGATTATCCTTATTTACGAGCACGACAAAAATATTACGTTCCTTCACTTTAACCTCTTCCTCCTGGGTTTTTTCCTCTGGCATGGGAGGAAGTTTCCGCACTATTCCCATGTCGGTATCCATGGTGGTAGAAACCAGGAAGAAAATCAATAGAAGGAAAGCAATATCAGCCATCGATCCCGCATTGATCTCCTGTAAATCTCTTCTAGCCATAATTAAATATTTTTAATGCTTAAAAAGCCAATTCTTATCTGAAGGCATTATATACTTCGGACACAATTATTCCCAGAAATGAAATTGCAGCAAGAATATAGGTGGCAATTAATCCTGTTCCTACCCATTTAAGTACCGTTGTTGTGGGTAACTTCTCAACATTTAAATTAGGTAAGGGCTTGGCTGAAGCTAGCAGATAGGAAACTACAAAAAGTACAACAGCCATAAAAAGCACTATCAGAAAGTTTTTTACCACTTTAGGATTTGAAATAACATTCAATAGAGAAGAAATGATAGTTACCAAACCTGTGATAAGGAAAAGTATGAATGCCCAGATCAAAATAATGGAAGTAAAATTCTTTTCTTCAAAAGTTGTACCTATTGTGTCAGGTACACTTCCTCCCAGGTAATATAATCCGGCAAAAATGACGGATATCCCTGCAACTATGTATAGAACAATAGAAGATATTTTTTGAATGCTACCCATAATTATTTGCTTTTTAAATTGAACTTAATGAGCAGATCAACAAGTGAAATGGAAGAATCTTCCATCTTGTTTACAATTGCATCAATTTTAGACAGAATATAATTGTAGAAAACCTGGAGAACAACAGCAACAATCAGACCAAACAGGGTAGTAAGAAGGGCAACTCCAATACCACCTGCTACAATCTGCGGACTAACATTCCCGGCCTGACGGATGTTATCGAAAGCCTGTATCATCCCGATAACTGTTCCCATAAATCCAAGCATGGGAGCAATTGAGATAAAAAGCGAAATCCAGCTTAGGTTTTTTTCAAGCAATCCCATTTGCACACTTCCATAAGAAATGATGGATTTTTCGACCATTTCCAAACCTTCGCTGGAACGATCGAGACCCTGATAAAATATACTTGCCACTGGACCGCGGGTATTCCTGCACACTTCCTTAGCAGCTTCCATACCTCCTTCGTTCAGCGCATCTTCAATTTTATCCAGCAGTTTATCGGTATTTGTAGTAGCCAGATTCAGATAGAGAATTCTTTCAATTGCAAGAGCAAGACCGAAAATCAAACAGAGTAAAATAATTCCCATGAAAGCTGCTCCTCCTTCGATAAATTTAGCTTTAACTGTGGCCTGAAGTGGAATTTCTTCCGGTGCAGCCGGTTCAGCTGCAGGCGCGGTAGATGTTTCCGGAGCAACACTTTCTGTTGCTGCCTTGGTGGTGTCGGTAGTTGAAGTCTCATCCCCTTCAGCACGAATTATATTTGATACTCCAAAACTTAGTATCGCAATTACTGCTAAGAATGCAAATAATTTTTTCATGACGTAATTTTTAATTATTAATGATTGTTTCCTATATTCTTTGAACTTTTATACTATTGAACTCTTATAATTCTTCAGACTGGAAAAATAATCAATCTGAACGACAAAAACTAAAGCATACCGGTAAACTTTATATCCGGTAAGTCAGAAATCTCACCCCGTTTTATCTTCCTGCTTCGCTAATCAAAGATCGTTTTTTTGCACGGTGCGGAGAGAGAGGGATTCGAACCCTCGTACCGCTTGTGACGATAACACGCTCTCCAGGCGTGCGCCTTAGACCACTCGGCCATCTCTCCTGCTTTTTCAAAGCCCGCGCGATTTTCGGCGCGGAAAATTACTAAAAAAAAATTAAAAGCAAATTATCCCTTGCTTATTTCTCCGCGTAACGATCTATTTAAATCATTTATAATCTCACGATTTGTCGAATACCTTCCCAGCAAATACATTAACTTGGTTATAGCGGCTTCGGTGGTAATATCATAACCGTTCACAACCCCTATTTTTTCTAGTGTCCTGCTTGTTTCATACATACCCATTTCTACCCGGCCTTCGGCGCACTGAGTTACACTGATTACAATAATACCTGCTTTAATTGCTTTTTCTACCTCATTAACGAACCAGTGTTTATTGGGAGCATTACCCGCACCAAAAGTCTCAAGTACCACTGACCTCAAACCTGCGATTGAAAATACCGAATCGACAACTTTCTGCTGAATGCCCGGATAAAGCCTTAGTATGGTAACGTTTGTATCAAGTTTTGTATGAATAATCAGCTCGCCAGCAGTTTCAGGATAGCTGATAGCCGCATAATTAAACCTTAAGTGTACACCGGTTTCCGCAAGAGGCGGATAATTGTATGACTGAAATGCTCTGAAATCCTCAGCATTGTGCTTGATAGTCCTGTTTCCCCTGAAAAGTTTATTCTGGAAAAATATGGCTACTTCGGGTACAACAGGCCGTTCATTGCGCCGGGAAGCCGCAATTTCAATTGTTGTTATTAAATTTTCTTTAGCGTCGGTACGCAACGAACCCAGGGGTAATTGTGACCCGGTAAAAATTACTGGTTTGGTCAGATTTTCCAGCATAAAACTTAACGCCGAAGCAGAAAATGCCATAGTATCGGTACCATGAAGAACGATGAAGCCATCGAATCGCCGATAGTTTTCGTTAATAATTTCTGCAAGTTGTATCCACGAATCGGGTCCAATGTTCGAAGAATCCAGCAGTGGATCGAAGGTATATGAGTTAAGCTGAAATCCGGCTTTTTTAAGTTCGGGTATCTCATCCAGTATATTATCAAAAGGAAAAGGTACCAGTGTTCCCATGGCCGGATCGTGTTTCATACCGATGGTACCCCCGGTATAGATTATCAGTAATGAAAGAGGTTTATTCATCGGAATCAAATGTTAAATAACTCCTTTGCATTATATGTAGTGATATTACCGATTTCATCGATCGATAATCCTTTAATCTGAGCCAGCTTCTCTGCCACATGTATAAGGTAACTGCTTTCATTTCTTTTTGCGCGATAGGGAACCGGAGCAAGATAAGGCGAATCGGTTTCGAGTATGATATGTCCGATATCGACAGCTTTAACTACCTCCGGGAGGTTGGAATTTTTAAAAGTAAGAATTCCTCCTATCCCAAGCCTGAAATCCCTTGAAATAATATCCATGGCAAGGTTTACATCACCGGTATAAGCATGAAAAACACCTTTCAGTCCGTTAAATTTTTCCAATTTCACGATATTCATGATTTCAGAAAATGAATTCCGTGCATGTATCACTACGGGTAAATTGAGCGAAAGTGCCACCTCCAGCTGACGCTCAAAAACTTCGAGTTGTTGCTCCAGATAGGTCTGATCCCAATATAAATCAATGCCTATCTCACCTATACCTTTATAGGGAAATTTTTTTATCTGCTGTAAGATCTTATCCAGCTCCGATTTATAATTTTCCTTTACATGTGTGGGATGCAGACCCATGAGAGGTATTAGTTGACCAGGATACCTGTCGCAAAGCAAATGCAGACTATGAATCGTTTTTGAATCGATATTGGGAAGGACGATCTTTTCAATTCCGTTTTCAGCAGCACGCCGGATTACCTGATCCCGGTCATTATCAAATTCATCGAGGTAAATATGAGCATGCGTATCTATTAATTGCATCGAAATAATCAGGTGTAGTATAGTATGCGAAAGTAGATATTCGCGGGGAATTATCCATTCAAATTTTTCTGTAATATTTACCAGGTAGAGTTCTGATAAGGCCACTGAATTCAAGATTCAGCAATGTAGCTGATACCTGGGCAACAGGCAATTCCAGTAAAATACTTATTTCATCGAGGGCCGAGTCACCCTTTTCTCCCAGAAAATGAAGGATTTTTTCTTCAACCGGATTTAACTGAACGAACAGGGATTTCTGGATCGATCCGGGTTTTTTCTTTTCCCGGAACCATCCCATGGCAAGTTCTATATCGGTTCCGTTTTCGACCAGGGCAGCCTTATTTTGTTTAATAAGTGTATTGCATCCTCCTGAGAGTGTATCAGTTCCTCTGCCGGGTACGGCAAAAACTTCACGGTTATAGGAATTTGCCAGATCGGCTGTTATGAGTGCGCCCCCTTTCGTAGCTGATTCGATAACAATAGTTGCATCGGCTATGCCTGCAATAATGCGGTTCCGGCTAACGAAATTGCCGGGATCAGGTTTACGGTCGCTCTGAAATTCCGTTACCAGGGCTCCCTGTGCAATGATCTTCTTCGCATAATTTGCATGCAATGAAGGATAGATAAACTTAAAACCATGCCCTAAGGCTGCAATGGTCTTCAGGTTATTTTTCAGTGCAGCTTTATGTGCGGTAATATCAATACCATAGGCCAATCCGCTGGTCACCACTAAATCGGGATATTGAGCAGCCAGGTGGCTTACTATTTCTTCGGTGCATAATTTCCCGTATTCCGAAGCATTCCGGGTACCCACAATACTGATGAACTTTGGAACATTAAAATTGATATCTCCTTTGACATATAGTATAACAGGAGCATCTTCACATTCACGCAACCGGACCGGATAATCTTTATCGAGATAGAATAAGGGTTTAATATCTTCTTTCTGAATATACTCAATCTCTTTCTCTGCTTCCCGGAGTAACTTGTCGGCATTAAAAAGTGAAGCCTTTACCTCACCTATTCCCGGAATCTTTTCCAAAAACCGTTTTTTCTCGTTAAAAACCGCTTCAACGCTTCCTGCATAGGAAACCAGACGTCTTACCAGTTTTGGCCCAATGTATGGAATTACATTAAGGGCGATTTTCATTTGAAGGTTATCCATGTTGCACCTGGTGGGAATGGCTGTAATTATTTATATCGGTCCAGTACTTTGGTCAATAGCTGTAATTCGCCGGCATTTAAACCTGTGATACTTACGGCACGGTATTTCACTTCTTTTATTTTCAGCCGCTGTCGGAGTATAATACTTTTTTTCAGGCCGAAAATTGATTTTTTTATCTCATAACCACTGAAGGAACTCTTGGGAATTTCAATGGAGTTTTTCTGACGATTAAATACACTCATCGAAAAATAGCGCAGAATAATCAGGTCGTCATCATCACTGAAATAGATGTAATTTAACTCCAGGAAAGCCTCCAGGATAAGGGAAACCAAATAAATACCTGCGATAATCAATGCCCACTGGTACTTGGTAAGACCCAGAAAATCATTTCCCAGGCTGCCAATCAGTAATACCGCAACAATAACTATCATAAGGCCTATCAGGGTAAGAAACCTTCGCAGTTGTGTTTTAATAACCGTTCGTTGAATGTCGATAACCATTGCCGATAATTTTTGCTTAAATATAGGGTTAAAATTTCGTTTCCAAAAGCCGGTTATCGTTACCTATTCCCTCTTATTTTTAAAGAAGGCTTTAAGCAACAGTTCCGATTCGTGAGCCAATATTCCAGCAACAAGAGCCGTACCCGGATGAAGAACGGATATGTTATATTTTGTATATCCCATCTTCGGGTCGCCTGTTCCGAATATGAGCCTTGCAGGACGTGCCAGAAAAATAGCCCCGGCACACATAATACAGGGTTCGAGCGTGACAAAAATACTGCACCCGCTCAGGTATTTACTTCCCAAATAATTTGCGGCTGCTGTAATAACCTGCATTTCAGCGTGTGCTGTTACATCGTTCAGTGTTTCAGTCAGGTTGTGTGCCCGTGCAATAATCTGTTTATTTGCAACCACTACAGCTCCGACCGGCACTTCATCAGCTTCGCTTGCTTTGCGGGCCTCCAGAAGGGCCTGCTTCATAAAAAATTCATCATTCAGAAAATCTTCTTCCATGGTCAACTATTAAAAAGCGATATTATTTTTACAAGTCCAAAGTTAGATCAAACTCCAGTTAATCAAAAAATCGCTAAACATAAAAGCGATTGAATATAATTTGAAATCATTAGAATATATTGTAATTTACTTCATGATTAGAAGGAAGGTGTTCAGATGGACCTAATAGGTAATTGATCTCAATATTTTAATAGATATTCTTTAATATTTTTTATCATGAAACTTGAAAAAATTCTTGATCAATTAAATTCCTTTGAAAAAAATTCTTTCCTTAAAGTAATAACAAATATTATTGATGAAGCTCCCAAAAAATCAAAGGAAATAGAAGCAATATTGGTAAACTCTGATAAGGACTTAAAAAACGTCGATAATATCAATATTGCCAAAGTGCTTAATTTAATTGAAGATGAATTTGTCAATTATGTTAAATCAGAATTGGTTGAAGCTACCTCTCAATTAGATATTTTAATCGATATTCTTATAAGAGATGGTAATTGTATAATGTCAAGGGAATGGTTTAATAAATTATATGAAAATGAGATTAAATCATTAGAAATTAAATTGAAAGAATTTGAACAGGAAATTCAATCAGATAAATCTGAAATAAGTGAGCGAAGAAAGAGAGATTATAGAATATATCGCGAATGTCTACAAACAGCCTATTATAATGATGAGTTAAACAATCAGGATTGTAAAATAACATCTGATGAACAATCTATCCTTTTAGTCCTATCAAAGAATTTAGGTCTGTCTCAAGAAGAAATTAAACTTATCAACTATTTGATAATTAAAATAAAAAGAGAAAACATTGATAAAGTTATTAATGAATTAAAGAATCTTGGAATAATCTTCTATTCAAAAAAAACATTGAATGTTTATATCGCTGATGAAATTGTCAGAATATTACGCAAAGTCAGAGGGAAAGAAGTCGCTGACAAATATTACAGACGCGTATTAAAAAATTTAAGAGAGCCACAAATTAACCTTATCGCCAAAAATCATAACATTAATTGGAAAAACCCATTTGAAGTTAAAATTAAGAAGATTATCAAAGAAGGTATTAATTTCAGTGATGTACTGATGGATGATATCTTCAAAGAAGATGCTAAAGTTTCAGAGAAAAAAATGTTTATTAATGATCTAATTGAAAAACTCTTAAATATAGATCATCTAAAAGGAGCGACGATTGAAGAAAAAATAAAAAATTTGGTAGATTATTTTGAAGAAATTGATAAAGATGAGAAAGTAGGTATTTCTATCGATGGTTATGATAAATTATTATTGGATTTAGAAAGTACTCTGCCGAATATAAAAGTTAAAATCAGAGAAGAATTTGAATTACAGGAAGAGAACATATTTAAGAGTGATTTTCTATTGGATTATAATATTAAGCCTCGTGATATATTAGATTTACTATCAGAATCGGATCTCAAATTATTTTGCGAGAAAATGGGGATTAAATCGAGAGGAAATTTAACCACAAATATTCTCGATAAATATAAAGATGCAGAGAATTTATTTATTGAAAATTATTCTTTAATAGCTTACCGCGACATTAATAAATTAAAAGAGAATGGACTAATTATTAAAGAAACTGACATTGGAATTAAATTCGAAGAAATCACAAAAAAAATATTTAATAAACTTGGATTTACTGTTGATGAAAAGTTAAGGAAAGAACTAAACAATCCTAAGAATAAAATTGATATTATTTTAAATTTAAATCACAACGAATTAATTATTATTGAATGTAAGACCATTAAAGAGCCAGGTTTTAATAAATTTAGTTCGGTATCAAGACAGATCAAATCATATATTGATTTAGCAAAATCGAAAAACTATCATGTTATAAAATCTTTATTAATCGCACCTGAATTCAGTGAGGATTTCGAAAAAGAGTGTAGAGAAGAGTTTGAATTAAATCTCTCTTTAATTGCAGCCGAGTCTCTCGTCAATATTTTAAATGGTTTTAAGAATACCAAGCTTAAACAATTACCTTATCAATTATTAATGAAAGACGTATTAATTAAAGAAGACTGGATATTAAAAGCAATAAACAAGTAGACTGGTTTTATCGGATTAATTTGATTTATAAAAATAAATTAAGACGACAAGATTTTTTCTCGCTGATTTACGCAGAATAAGACACAGATTATGGATGATATTAAATTAACTCATCAGATATCCGCAAAATATCAGCACTAAAATCAATAAAAACGCACCTCGTATATCCGTTCACGGTTTGATATTAATCCCTTTGGGATTTTGTTACAAACTAATCGGCTTATTTATCAGCAATTAAAATATCACACAATACGTATTTATGTAGTTTTTCCTTAAGAATTAAATCTATAAAGAAAGGAGTAATTTGAAATTTATTTTGAATACCACTCTGTTTCCGTTAGCAAATACCCGACTCTTTAATTCACTGTTATTCCTGAAAATATTCTCCACGACAAAGCATACCCAATTTTCCAAATGGAAGAACAGATATTCCGTAACTATTAAAAAATTAAATAAGTCTGTATATAACATTGATATGGAATGCTGTCGGGATAAATTTTGACCAAGTAGCATTCGTTTGACAGTTATTAAAATATATTTTCTTCTATCATTTCCATATATCGTCACTTGACCGTATCTTCGCACCTTAATACTCATTTGAGCTTAACGGAATTAACCATGTACAGAACCCATACATGCGGTGAATTAACTATTCATAATGCAGGCCACACTGTGACCCTGAGCGGCTGGATACAACGATCGAGAGATCTGGGAGGAATGACCTTTATCGATCTGCGCGACCGATATGGTATTACGCAATTGGTATTTAATATGGAAACAAACGCTACTCTTTGCAAAGAGGCAAGGAAACTGGGCCGGGAATTCGTTGTCCAGGTTATCGGTAAGGTTACCGAACGCAGCAATAAAAATCCGAGGATACCCACAGGTGAAATAGAGATCATAGCCGAAAAAATTATCGTGCTTAATCCTTCGGAGGTGCCTCCTTTTACCATTGAGGATGAAACGGATGGCGGCGAAGAGTTACGAATGAAATACCGCAATATCGACCTTCGTCGTAACAGCATGAAAAAAAGCCACCAGCTCCGGCATCAGATGTCCCAGGAAACCCGGAGCTACCTGAGCAGCAACGGTTTTATCGAGATCGAAACACCGGTTCTGATCAAATCGACACCTGAAGGAGCACGCGATTTTGTAGTGCCGTCTCGTAGGAGTCCCGGCCAGTTTTACGCCCTGCCGCAATCGCCCCAGACTTTCAAGCAACTGCTGATGGTGGCCGGCTTCGACCGCTATTTTCAGATTGTGAAATGCTTCCGCGATGAGGACTTCCGTGCCGACAGGCAACCGGAATTCACGCAAATCGACTGTGAAATGGCCTTTGTTGAGCAGGAAGATATATTGGTAACATTTGAAGGACTCATAAAAGATCTGCTTCGTAATATCAAAGGCGCTGAATTCAATGCCCCGTTTCCGCGTATGTCATACACCGAAGCCATGGAAAAATATGGCAACGACAAACCCGATATACGGTTTGGTATGACGATTAAAGATATTACACAAATTGTTAAAGGCAAGGGATTTGAACCTTTTGATAGCGCTGAATATATTGGTGGAATTTGTGCACCTGCTGTTAAGGAAGGTTTTTATTCTCGTAAGTTTGGGGATGATATTAGAGAATTTTGCAGAAAACCACAGATAGGTGCTGAAACTTTTGTTTATGGAAGATATAAAATGGATGGAACCTTGGTTACTTCGATAGATAATTTCTACTCTTTTGAAGATAAATTAAAGTGGAATGAAATTTTTAAAGGTAAACCTGGTGAATGTTTATTAATTGTTGCTGGAAATAAAAAAAGATCATTGAATGCATTATCTGAAATTCGATTAGAAATGAGTAGAAGATTGGACTTAGTAAAATCAGAATTTTATGCTCCACTATGGGTTTTAGACTTTCCCCTGCTGGAATGGGACGAAGAGACTAAGCGATTTTATGCCAAGCATCATCCTTTCACCTCGCCGAAGCCTGAAGATATTCCGTTGCTCGAGAGCAGCCCGGCCGATGTCAGGGCCAATGCCTACGATCTGGTGATCAATGGCGTAGAGATTGGCGGAGGGTCGATCAGGATCCATAATAAGGCACTGCAGCAAAAGATGTTCAAAACACTGGGATTTACCGAAAAGCAGGCTGAAGAACAATTCGGATTCCTGATGAATGCATTTCAGTATGGTGCTCCGCCACATGGCGGTATAGCATTCGGATTCGACCGGTTGGTTGCACTATTTGCCGGACTCGATTCCATACGCGAGGTAATCGCATTTCCAAAAAATAACGCTGGCCGCGATATTATGATTGATACACCTGCCACAATAGAAAAGGAGTTGTTAAAAGAATTGTCGCTCAGAATAGAACAAGCCGCTAAGTAGACTGTTAAAACAAAAACTTATCTCATGGAAAAAATTCCCCTCGGGGCCTTTCCCTATATTTATCCTATGCCTACAGTTATTGTAGGATCGCTTATCAATGGCACTCCAAATTTTCTCACTGTATCGTATGTGGGTATCGTTCAGCATAAACCTCCTATGGTATCGGTTACATTGATAAGTACACACAATACCAATAAGGGTATTAAGGAGAACAAATCGTTTAGCATTAATATTCCCAATACCCGTATGATGGATGTGACTGATTTTGTTGGAATGAATTCAGGAAATGCAATAGATAAAGCCAGTCTGTTCAAGGTATTCTATGGCGAACTGAAAAATGCCCCGATGATTATGGAAACTCCGCTGAATTTGGAATGCCGGTTAGTGGACATGATAAACCTGAATAACGGTAGTCTGATTTATATTGGCGAAATTGTTCAGTCATATTCATCAAAAAAATATTTACGTCACGATTATCCGTATATGAAAAAGCTCGATCCCATACTATTTTCAATTAATTCGAATAGCTACTATAATGTAGGGCGAAGGATAGGATGGGCCTGGCGGGCAGGTTTGAAAATCAATATCGCAAAATACAGGAAAAATCAGGAATTATAATCCAATCTTTGATTTATTCAAATATTTTAATCCAGTTTAAGTACGGCAAGAAATGCCGACTGCGGCACTTCCGCCAGCTACATATGTTTCTGCTATTTTCATATTTTTTATATTGAGACTATTATGGGCAAACACTATAAAATTATTTCTCGCTGATTTTCGCAGAATAAATACGCAGATAATAACGCAGAAATAATTATAAATTATTTACGATACGAGTGATTGAGTTTTTAAGTGTAGAAGAATTAAAATTAATAAGTAATCCCAACTTTTTATCAGCTAGTTTCAAATATGTTAATAATTGTTTGTGATGTACATCAAGTAAAGTTTCCACAGATTTAACTTCAACAATTACTGATTCATCAACAAGCAGATCCAACCTGAAACCTACATCAAAATTAATTTCTTTATATTTCATAGGAATCCCGACTTGCCTTCTAACCTGATAACCGATTAACTCAAGCTCAAAGACCAAGGCGGTTTCATAAACACTTTCAAGTAATCCTGGCCCTAATTCATTATGAATTTTAAAGGTTGCACCTCTGATAGCATATGAAATATCATTTTCTTTCATCTGCGAAGATTTGCGTAAAAATCTGTGTTAATCTGCGAGAAACAGATTAATATCAATCCAGTTTAAGTACGGCAAGAAATGCCGACTGCGGCACTTCCACATTACCCACCTGTCGCATACGTTTCTTTCCCTTTTTCTGTTTTTCGAGCAACTTTCGTTTTCGGGTTATATCACCTCCGTAACATTTCGCTGTAACATCTTTCCGCACCGCTTTAACTGTTTCGCGGGCAATAATTTTCGCCCCGATTGCCGCCTGGATGGCTATTTCAAACTGCTGCCGGGGTATCAGTTCCTTGAGTTTTTCACAAATTCTTCTGCCAAAGGAATACGCATGATCGCGATGAATAAGCGCTGACAGGGCATCGACCATTTCACCGTTCAGCAAAATATCGAGTCGCACCAGGTGTGCCATTTTATATCCTGTCTGATGGTAATCAAAAGATGCATATCCCCGCGAAATACTTTTCAATTTATCGTAGAAATCAAACACTATTTCCGACAGCGGCATTTCAAAGGTTATTTCAACCCTGTCGCTGGTCAGGTATATCTGATTTTTAAGCGTTCCCCTTTTATCGATACACAGTTTCATTATCGCACCGGTATATTCCGATTTTGATATGATCTGGGCATGGATATAGGGTTCTTCAATGTAATCAATAAGTGTTGGGGCGGGCAGACCCGAGGGATTATGCACATCGATGACCTCACCTTTGGTAGTATACGCTTTGAACGATACATTGGGAACTGTCGTGATGACATCCATATCAAATTCCCGGTCGAGGCGTTCCTGGACAATTTCCATGTGCAACAACCCAAGAAAACCGCATCGAAATCCAAATCCCAAAGCGGCCGAAGATTCTGGTTCGAAAACCAGCGAAGCATCGTTAAGTTGCAGTTTTTCCATCGAAGCACGCAGTTCTTCATAATCGTCGGCATCGACCGGATAAATCCCTGCAAATACCATGGG
>CAYUAV010000018.1:0-16950 GCA_964442665.1 uncultured Bacteroidales bacterium | reverse complement strand
ATATTTGAATAGGAAAAATAGTAGGTTGATGTTTCATTACCTCCACTGAGTGAAATGGAATTATTAAAACTTCTCCCTGTCTCAAAAAATTCCTTGACATTATCGGGTAAAGGCTGATAGGCTTTGACTCTGAGAGTACTGTCAACCTCGTGCCCCCACGGACGAAACCGGTGATCAAATGCAGGCCCCCAGCTCATATTCTCATATAATACAGCATCGCCGTTAATACCCTGACCATAATCATTCTGATATTTCACCAGGCGTAACGGTGCCTCCAATGCAACAGAGGAACTAAATGATATCTGAGACCGGGCGCTATTATTACCGCTCTTTGTGGTAATAATAATAACACCATTTGCTGCCCTCGATCCATACAGTGCGGTTCCGGCGGCACCCTTCAGGATCGAAACCGATTCAATATCTTCCGGATTGATATCATTGATCTTATTGCCAAAATCGGTACCTCCGTTAATGGAAGTACTGCCCGATTGGGCATTACTTACCGGTACGCCATCGATGATAAAAAGGGGTTGGTTGCTTCCGGTCAGTGATGAAACACCCCGCATCATTATTCTTGTTGATGCTCCCGGGGCTCCGGACGCGGATGTGATATTCACGCCGGCTACTTTCCCCTGCAGGGCATTTAAAACACTGCGGTCGTTTCCTTCGGTCAAATCATCACTATTCATAGCTGTTACGGAATAACCCAGCGATTTGGCTTCTCTTGAAATGCCCAGGGCCGTTACCACTACCTCATCGACAGTATATAATCCGGTCTGCATACGTACGTCAATGATATCACGATTTGCTATGGCAATCCGTTGTGTGATCATACCGATAAAACGAAATTCAAGGGAATCGGCATCCGGGGGAATATCAAGTGTATACCTGCCGTCCGGATCGGTAATGGTTCCCGTGGTTGTACCAGGCACCACCACAGTGACACCGGGTATCGTCTGTTCGTCTGCCGCACTGACCACCGTACCACTGACAGTATGCAGTTGTGCCATAGTATGAAGTGAGCAAACTAGTGTTGCAAACAGTACTAACGTATATCGGTACTTAGGAAGAGTCATATCCAACTGAGAATGCCCCAAAACTAGAAAAAATGTTTCACAGTAAACTTAAACTAAACGAAAAAAGCTGCCTGTTTATTGGGCAGCTTTTTTCAAAGAGTTGATTTTTTCTATTCCAGCACTATCCGCTGCGTGAATAATTCAGTATCTGTACGAACTGTAACCAGGTAAACGCCCCGTTCAAACGAAGACAGATTCACGGACAATTCTTTGGTATTCCGTGTAGTACTATTGTTTGAATAAACCATCTTTCCATGCAGGGTATACACCCCGATATTTGCCCGACCGGCTTGCAGAATATCCGGAAGCTTAATATGTATTATTCCTTCACTCGGATTAGGATATACCGTAAATAGTGTATTCGCAACAGGCTCTTCAGTTATACCACTGGGATAAACAGGTTCTCCGTACTGGTAGGTCATAATTCCCCTTCCATAAGTAGCAGTTACAATCTGGTTGTCCCGGATAAATATCTGCCAGACCGGAACAGCAGGGAAACCAGTCAGGTAATGCCAGGTATCGCCGTTATCATTCGACTCCATGATCCCGATATCGGTACCGGCCCATATTCGGTCGGTATTATCGGAGAATACGAACAGCGACCAGCATGATACATCGGGAAATCCATTGGCACTTACTCCTTCTGCATCGACCTGTGTTATATCTTCCCAATGTTCTCCGAGATCTTCAGTACGTAATATTTTCGGATAACCGAACACACCGAATAAAACATAAGCTGTGCTGTCCTCGGCCGGATGGGTGGCAATGCCCGATGAATAAGCGGGGACGGGGTTTTTCGGATTATTCACCATAGTAAAATGATCGCCCTGATCGGTTGATACAAATAACCTGATATTGTTTTGAGCATCAACGAACATCCCTGCTCCCGCCCATACGATCTGTTCGTTGGCAAACGATACTTCCACCTGGTTCCAGAACGGTCCTGACCAACCGGCTCCTATCGAGGTACGCCTCCAACCCGAAACAGTAAAGCTGGCGGTTTTATATACACCATCCAGACCAACAGCAAATACAATATTATTATTCGAGGGAACAGGTGTAAGCCGGGTAATAAACGGAGCATCATTCTCTCCTGTAATCAGATCCTCGGTTGCCGAGGTCCAGGTACGTCCGCTGTTTATCGAACGGTAAACCTGGTTATAGTATACACTGGCCAGAATCTTTCCTGAATCCTGGTGGTTCCATGCCGTTTCAAATCCATCGCCACTCAGTCGGAAATAGAAGGATGTATCGAGTGAAGCATCGACATCAATAGGCGACTGCCAAGTACCATTGTCCTGCATGCCGCCGATATATTCATTCCGGTAGGGTTTCTTGGCAACTCCGTAAAACTGTGTCGTAATGTAATTCCTGGGCAGTTGAGTAAACAGTTCACCACCATTGTATGAAACGGCTATACCGCCGTCGTTGGCATTCAGTATCCGGAATTCACCTGTTTCCCCATCAACCGGGATCATCAGTAATTCATGATGATCGGGATGCAGACCGGGAATCGAGATATCGTTGATCCCGGCACTCTGGTTATGCCGGTTGGTTCCTCCATAATCACCATATGCATCGGATACGTTCGTCACTTCGCCCAGGTGATTATCAACCACCGACCATTCCACGTAGATCTTCGAATCGGGCAGATTTTCCGGGTCCCAGGTTCCCCCTTCAGCCAGTGTGGGCCAGAAGAAGTAGATCAGTTTGTAGGAACGTCCGCCCTGAACGGCAATATGCGGATCGGGATTGACAGGATCGTATTCCACAGCATTAATAAACATGTATTCCCTTCCTAACTCACCATAATTTTCACCGGTTCGTTCATACAAATTAAAAGCTCCATCACGCTCCTGATCACGAAAACAGCACATGAGTTGCCGGTTATTGGTAACATCCCATACTTCGAAGGGTACATCCACATAATCCTGATAGGAATAGTCGGTATAAGGTACTCCGGATGTTGCATTTGGCGGAACAAAAAAACGATGTGCTTTTTGTGAAAGGCCTGGACCAAAACGTATTTCAACCGATGTGAAATCCGAGTCCTCGAGATTGATGGCATCTTCCATATCCCCTGAACTCATTCCCGGGAACAGATTGCCGGTAAATGGTATAAAATCGAGAAAAGACTGAGTATTGATCTGTTGAAAACTGGTGACAGCACCCACGCCCACTTCATAAACGTCGCTGAGAACAACCTTCCATAAATTCACTCCGCCCCAGAAAACAATATCCTCGTCATACGGGTGAACTGCAATGGTGTTGTCGTACCTTCCCTGGGCACTGAGATAGGGATATGCAGAGCCACCGTCATTGATCACCCGTTGCCATGTTTCTCCTCCATCGGCAGATGAGTATAAATCAGATGTCTGTGAACTTACTTCAATACTGGCATATATCTTTTTATTATTGGTAGGACTGATCGCAAGTTCTATTCTTCCGAAACCGGGAGTAAATCCGGAGTTTAGCTCCCATGTTTCCCCTGCATCCTGCGAGCGTAATATTCCTATACTATTCTCAGATGCAAAAATATTATTAAAATCGCTGCTGTCGGCTACCAGGTCTTCGACTTCATACGTGGAAGTATAGGTCTGATACCAGGTAGTCCCGCCATCCACCGATTTAAAGATTCCTGTATTGGTAGCGGCCAGAACCGTATCCTCACTCTGAGGATTGACCTCGATACGGTTCACATAGCGAAAATCCTCCTTACCCAGAGTATTTGACAAAAGATCCCAGGTATCACCCTTATCCGTACTTTTAAAAATGCCTCCGCCCGTAGTATAGAAACTTCCATCGAACGATTCGCCCGTTCCCATGTATATAACCTGCGTATTCGATTTTGCCATGGCCAGCGTCGTGGTTGCCTGCAACGGCAAATCGGTGGTCAGGCATGTCCAGGTTTGTCCTCCGTCGGTAGTCTTCCATGCACCCCCCGATGCCGAACCGGCATACCAGGTCATAAATGTCGTATCGTCGGGATCGACCAGCAATCCGCGTGTGCGACCGCCAACATTGGAAGGCCCGCGCATGATCCATTCAATATCGTCCTCAGCGGCTTTATATACACCCTTGGCATTCTTTACTTTAAGGTACTCTTGTACAATATGTCCGGCAGGCGCCGGCGATTTCTTTGCACCAAACGGAATATGTATCCCGTCGAAATACTTTTGCAATTGCTCAATGGATGCTTCCTCGCTCAGTCGGGGAATTTTTGTCTCCCCATTGCAGGTAACCACATATTTTCGTTCTCCCGAATCGGCTTCTTGTCTGGTAGTCAGGAGCAGGATTGTAACCATAAAACCTGCAATTAATGCAGCTCCCAGGTAAATAAAATAAATCTTCTTCATTGGTTTCTATTTAAGATTCAACGGTATAATTATGAGTAACAGTTAAAATTTTTCCTGATCGGCTTTGGGTTTTGGCAGTAATTCTTTTGTTTGCACATTGAAAATATATTCAATGCGGTTATCCATTGACCTGCCCTTCAGGGAACGGTCAAAGTTGGCAATTCCGGAATACCGTACCAGCAAAATGTCCGAATTATCGAGCCATTGGGTCTTATGGTATTCGTTAATGCTGACAAGAGTTTTTTCTCTGTCCTGTAAATTTACAACTATAAATATAATCGGTTGCATCACCAGTTGACTGCTGTCATTTACCGTACAGATAACATAGGTGGAATCCGGATTATAGGATAGAAAATACTCGTTGCTTTGCTGCCGGGCATTCCTGTAAAATTTATAAGCCTGCGCATTGGTCATATCGCGGGTCAGCAACACCGGACTGCAGGCTGATATGATAACTACGATTCCCACGAGGTAAATAGCCTTTATCATAACTTCTCACTTAAAAATTCATTAAAATAGTTATGCCATGTGTAGCGATTTACAAGGTATGAAAATTTTACAAATCTTTCAGCAGAAACAGATGAACAGCGTATAGAGTTCGTCGGATTCAGGTATTTGAACCGAGAATATCTAAGTATTATATTATGAACACATGCATTTTTTGCAAAAACCTAAGCATCTTTCAGGCAAAACATGTGCATCTTTTTCCCCATCATTTTAAATACACGCCCGGATTCCAAATTTAAAGGCCGAGCAGTTAGAGTATACTTCGTTCAGACGAGGCTTCATTAAAAAGTCAATCCGAATCAAGTCCGGAATCGGCCAGAATAAAACGGAAGCCTGTCTGTGCAGAATAAAAGTTTTTGTTATACGTACATAAAGGCCCGGACTTCATCTGTCCGACGGCTAAACAGGCTCATGCCCCGACTCCGCCCGGCATGACCTGCCTTTATGGCTGTCACCCTTATCGAAGTCGAAGGGTGTTTATAAATCGATTCCCGTATCTCAACAGCAAGCCTCCTCTTGAGGGAGCCTGTCCAGCTAATCAGGCGGGAAGGTTTGGAGGTGTGTATTTAACAAACGAAAGGCCGGTACCGTCGTGCCAGATAATACAGGTGATTTATTTTATCAGGCACAAGCGAAAAATGTTTGCACTTTGTGAGTGTTAGGGAGAATACTATTATAGTTCGAATACAATTAAATCCAATTCCTTCACCCTTTTAAAATCTGTATCAGCCGTTAATAAAGGAATATTTAAATATATTGAAGTGGCTTGTATTATACAATCGGGAAGTTTCAGAGAATATACCTTTCTTAATCTTATAGTTATATCCTTTATTACAGGATTTATATCAATTATAACACATTCACTTAAAAAAGATTTGATCTTCTGACTTTCGTTTTCAGTAATACCTTTAAAACCAAGAGTTTCAAGTTATGTAATAAATGATACATATAGTTGTTTTTCTTCAAGTAGTGGTAACAAGGTCGCTTCTCCATTCAAAAAGTAAAGCACAATGTTTGAATCCAGTAAAATATTATTCCCATTCATTACGCCATTTCTTTTGGAGCTTAATCGGATCTTCCCTTAGTTTAATAGATCCAAAATACTTCTTTAAATCAATACCTTTATGCTTTTTATTACGCTGTTCCAGTTGAGAATTAATCTCTTCTTTTGTTGAACCACGTTTAATAATCGTTACCATCTCCTTTATTGTTTCAGCAAATGTAACGATTAATACTTACATTCAGTTATATGAAATAAAAGGAGTTATTAATACTCTGGCTTTATAACCGACTTATCGGATTATCATAGAGGAATGAAGAGGATGCATATTTGTTCAAATCTAATTAAATTAACCTTTCCCATATGCCAGACAATGAATGGCAAGAAAAAGCTTTTCGTGCCGGCCTGAATAAAACGGATGCTGAAATTATTTGCCTGACTAAAGTCATTCACCATTACAAACGACTGAGTCCGGACCTTCCCGACTGCATTAGTCAGGCGTGGACTAAGCCGAGCGGGAGAAGGTTTGGAGGTGTGTATTTAACAAACAAAAAGCCGGCACCATCGTGCTAAATGATATAGGGTGATTCATTTTATACGGCACAGGCGAAAGATGCCTGCCTGCCGCCATTGCCGTCAGGCTGTCTTAAGACAGGCTTGCGCCATGTGGGGGGAGAACATACCGGATTCCTGATCTCCTCCCGAATTCTTCGGGACAGGATAGTCAGGTATGTTTATAAGAACCAAAAAAACCGGCTTAAAAGGCCGGTTTTTCAATTTAAAATTGTTTTATATCTTTTTCGGTAAATGATGGTGGATTAAACGGTATTCTTGCCTCGTTCATATCAATTTTAGTAAATGTGAATTCATAGAAGCCAAAATATCCAATGGAAATATAAATCTCTCCAAAAACTTTCATTTCACTTCCATCACGTTTAAAATTTCCTGGTTTAAATTCGGGTCCAGCCATAGCATATTCGTCCAATGATGTGATATAAATATCTTCACCAGTGCCCGTATATATTAAACCAGTAGGCTGATCTTCAAAAAAGATTGTATCTACTTCAGGATCGATAGTTAAATAGACAATTCCACCAGTCCAGTTGTTTATATTCTGGATTTCGATATAGTAGCCACTCGGATCTGCTATTCCCTTTGAA
The DNA here is from genome assembly GCA_964442665.1 of uncultured Bacteroidales bacterium. GTDB lineage: Bacteria > Bacteroidota > Bacteroidia > Bacteroidales > UBA10428 > UBA10428. The sequence continues at coordinate 9,851 of CAYUAV010000018.1, read as the reverse complement.
ATGACATCATATTCTTTAAGACCATCACCAAAACCTATTTCATTGGCTGTAACATGATATGCGCCCGTAAATACCGTCACATTAATAATATCAGTTACAGTAAAAATAAGTAGGTAGTCATCTTCAGCTGCATTTAAGTAATACTCGGGAGAAGGATTTCCTGATGCATCAGTAAATGCCCCTTCATCAAGTATAACAGCTACATCGATATCATAATCAAAAGCACCTGTTAACAAAATGGCTACAATGTCTCCATCAGTTACAATTTCGCCGGTTAATCCGAGATCGGATTCGTCGAATGCATCAACGACATGCACTTTATCAGCATCGGCTAAGGATACGGCTTCACTGAATTGCAGGAGAATCTGACCTATATTGGGATCAACTCCTTCATCGCCCGGAGCAGGAGTCATTCCTGTCAGATAAGGAGCTGTTTCATCGCTTGTCTGAAAAGAAACCGAAGCAAACGGACCGGGAGCACCGTATGCATTTGTGAAAACTGTATAAACAATATAGGAAGTTCCTTCCAAAAGCCCCTCAATATTAGCCGATTGTGGTACACCTTCTTCCTCAAATTCCAGAGAAAAAACACCACTCACATCGGGAAATGAAAAAGAATCGACAGGAGCAGAAAGACCGGCTTCCTGAACAAGAAAATATACAATTCCAGGTTCAGTTACCTCTGCGGTAAGAACTGCTGTAAAATCGGTAATATCACTAACCGTTGGCACTACGGAAATATTATGTGCATGTTCGGGATACTGGGATCCTCCCCATTCCTCCTTTTTCTCACAGGAAAGTAAAAGGAATGACGCAATCACACTTCCATATAATATGGGTAATATATATTTTTTCATCATGTCAAAGTATTTTTTGTTTTGAATCATGTTGTATAGATTTATTCAGAGAGAAATTCCCCTTTAATATAACACGAACGTGCGCCATAATCTGTTCCGGGTTCAGAAACATTGATCATGTAATATAATTCGATCGTCTTATTGCAAATGGAGAACTTTGAGGTAATAAGAGGATCATTCAAGATATCATATATCCAAGCACCATCATTCGTAGTAGATAGATTCTGTTCATCGAAATAAATAGTCGGATTAATGGGATCGGAAAAATCAAAATTCAATATGGCTATATTCCCATTGCTCCCGGTACCTTCTCCCGGATCATCAACTACTTCGCCCCAACCTTCATATACTGCTTTCATGATGTTGGTGACTTCATAAATATAGGTCGTCTCAGTAGAATCAACCAGAGATAGTTCAGCTTCGGTTGCAAATTCAACATTTGGATAAAATTCAACACCGCTGATTGGTCCGGAAAATTCCAAAGGAATAAAAGCACAATCGTTATCGCTGATGACTAATTTTGCCGATTTTGCAAGAGCATCGGGCCCCGGTATACCCAGTTCAAATCCCGTTGGGGCTGTTGTAAGCTCAAAATCAATTGTTTTAGCTCCGTCTTCATCCCCGTTATCAATAACCTCAACAATAATAGTATCGGTATATTCTCCTACTGCAAATGTTATTTTTCCATCAGTAGGCTGAATGATATTGTAATTAACTCCCTCAACGGCCGATGCATCTTTACTTTCAATAGTGACATCTACAGAAACTGCAGATGTTTGTGCCTGTGAAACCATCATGACAACTATCTCAACCAGACTGGATGTATTTTCTTCCGCACTGAATAATGTATCATGGAAGGCAATAAAATCCGGACCGGTATATTTTAATTCAGGCTTATCCTTTTCGCAGGAATAGAATGTAATTATTCCCAGAATAGCTGTTATTACTATTATTAATAATCTTTTCATTTTTTTTAAAATTTGAAATTAAACTACTATTCGTAAGCCGGATTTTGCACCATATTCGGATTGGCATTCATCTCATCATCCGGTATAGGAAAGCAAAACCTCTGATTTGGATAGGGAGTAGTCCCGTCGATTAAAGTATGGTCAACTCTGACAATATCCCTTTTGTTCCTAATCAGGTCGAAATAACGGTGTCCTTCATAAGCTAATTCAAGCCTTCGTTCCAGTAATATTTCATCAAGAAGGGCACTTCCTGAAGCAATTACTGCTGATGCAGAAGGATTAGCTCTTTGTCGTATCGTTGTAACATCGGCACGGGCCTGATCGGCATCACCTGTATGATAAGCTGCTTCAGCCCGGTTCAGATATATTTCCGAAAGTCTGATAACTTTTACATTATCAAGACCACCAGTATTTTCACGTCCGGGGTATTTACTAATATAAATTTGTCCATCTATATTATAATACATAGTGTTAACAGGTTCGGATATGTCGCCATTCTTTCCTGTACTCCTGACATCTGTTTCTTCATAAAGATCAAGGATATCCTGTGTAGGAACCAAATCCCCATATCCGGATTCCAGATAGATATAACCCAGTGCGTTCGTCTGGAAGAAATCATCGAGACGGAATTTTAATTCAAAAATCGATTCGCTGCTATATTCCTGTCCCCAGCTAGCCACATAATTTGCTGTTGGAATCAGGGTGTATACTCCTGAGTTAATTACTCTGTCGGCATAATAGTAAGCCGAATCCCAGTTTTCAGAATACAGATAAACTCTCGACAGCAAAGCTTCAGCAGCCGTTGCCGACATATAAGCAGGTACATCGGGGTCAATTGTCATAAGAGTGATTGCCCTGCGCAAATCGGAAATAATATTGACATAGTTTGAAGCAACTGTTTCCCTTGCGGGTGTCCCAACTTCGGAAATCTTTACATAGGGTACGCCCAAATGACCCCCGGCACCATCTGCACCATCTGCAATAGAAGGATCGGAAAGATTATAGGGCTGAGCAAAATACCTTACCATATCAAAATGACACAAGGCTCTTAAAGCGAGAGCTTCACCCAACAGGTCATTTATCTCTTCCTCGGTAGCATCTTCAATGTCATCAATATTATTAATAACCATATTGGCCCGATTTATGGCATCGTAACCGTATTGCCATACTCCTTCAGGATCGTCATCACCATCGTTTAAACTATAATTATATTCTTCGAGAAAACGGCCTGAATTTGTAGGAGAAACTTTAACATTGTCTGCTGCAACATCACCTGTTACAACGAAATTCCGGCCATAATACCATGACCACTCCATAGCTCGGTAAATACCGTTTATTGCTACCTGAACATCCTGGAACCTTGATAATGCCCCCGATGTATTTAATTCAGCAGTGGGTTCCCGTTCCAGAAAACTTTCGGTACATGCCACTGAAAGAAGGCTTACAGCAGCAAATAAGCTAATATATTTTGATATTCTTTTCATTTTTATTATACTTTTTCAGTTATTAAAATCCCAATTCAAGACCGAAGGTAATGGTACGGGTATTGGGATAAACAAACCAGGAAGTCCCATTAATTGCCTGCTCCGGATCTAAACCGGAATAGTTAGTCAAAGTCCATAAATTGGTACCTATTACAAACAGGCGTAAAGAGTTCAATTTAGCTTTCTGCATCAGTTGTGATGGGAAATTGTAAGCAAATGTTATATTTTTCAGGCGCAGATAGGAACCATCTTCGAGCCAACGTGTCGATAACTGGTTACTGTTACTGGAATTACCGTCGACTCTCCTTGGGTTAGGTGAATAATCACCAGGTTGCTGCCATCTATCGAGTTGTTTGCGGTCCTGATTCATGCCAGAAAAAGCACCATCCGACTCGGTAATCCTGCTTACACTATTATATATTTTATTCCCATATTGATAATAGAACATAATGGAAAGTGAAAAACCTTTATATTCGAATACATTAGTAAATCCACCATAAAATTTAGGATCGGCATTTCCAACTGTTGTATCCTTTGCACTATTATAATTCATAGTGACATTACCATTCTCATCATACCACATAGCCTCACCGGTAGCAGGATTGACGCCTGCCCATCGGGGCATGTAAAATGTTTGAAAAGGTTCTCCTTCTCTCCTGATCTTAGTTCCGTCAATAATATCCTCATGGTTATTTAAGGCCAGGATTTCATTTTCATTATGGGCAATGTTAAAATCGATATTCCAGTTGAAACCTGAAGATTTAACAGCCACAGCAGAAAAAGCAAACTCCATCCCCTGATTTTGCATGGATCCTACATTCCGTAATGCTTCATTAAAACCACTTGTCCTGGATACTGGTACATATAACAATAAGTCAGTAGTTTTGCTGTAATAGTAATCAAATGTACCACTGATACGATTGAAAATACCAAAATCGAGACCTGTATTGAATTTTGCACTTTGTTCCCATTTCAGGTCGGGATTAGCGATTTGCGAAGGAGCGCTGCCGGGTTCCCCGTTATAATTTGCTCCATATCCGTAAAGTCCCTGGTGACCGTAATAATTCGGCGCACCATTGGTAAATAAAATATCCTGGTTACCACTGGTTCCGTAGCTAACCCGTAATTTCAAATTATTCAATGCATTTTGATTTGCCATAAAATCCTCGCGTGTTATACGCCAGCTGGCTCCAATTCCGTAAAATGGGGCAAACCGATTGTTCTCTCCTAAACGAGAAGAACCATCATAACGCAGAGAAGAAAAGAAATAGTATTTTTCAGAGAAATTGTATTCAAACCTTCCAAAATACGACAGTAATCCAAATTCAGTACTGGTACCCCAGGAATCTTCATTTTCAGCTCCTGAACCTAACTCACGTAAATCGGGATGAGGGAAATTCAGGGTTGAAACATCTGTTGCCTCATACTTACCATTCTGTGCTTCATGTGCAAGCATCAGATTAATATTATGATTCTCACCAATAGTTTTTGCATACATCAACATATTGGTAATAGTACCTATAAACTGGTTGGTGTAATTGCGGGTAGCACGTCCTTTCCCTTCAGCGGTATTACCCGGATTGCGCGGATCGTCCCATGCATATTCCCTTACATCGCTGTAATCACCACCAAGTGAAATTTTATATTTCAGGTTTTTTAGCAATTCAACCTCAGCATAAAAATTACCTAATAATTTTAAGGTATTGCTATAAGACTCATTATATTCATATACTCCAAGAAAATTAGCACCTCCCATTGGTCCCTCCAAATCGAAATAAGGAGTACCATCAGGATTATAGGCCGGTACATTGGGTCGGTACATATATCCCCCTACAACAGGACTGATAAAATAGGCCGCACTCGTAAGCGGAGTCAGCTGATGAGCAAACGAGGGATTAAAATTCAAACCGAAACTAATTCTATCGGAAGCCCGATGACTAAGATTTACACGGCCGCTATACCTTTTAAATTCACTGCCAAGGGCAATTCCTGTCTGATCGAAATAGCCTCCAGAAACATAAAATTTTGTTTTTTCAGTACCTCCACTGGCCGATAATTCAAAATTCCAGGTGGGGGCTTTATTATTAAAAGCATAATCCATCCAATCGGTGTTTATTGAATCGGGACCTGCTTCGCGGGTGGCAAGACTAGCAGCTTCAAGTTCCGATAAACCCTGATCGATATAAAAATTATATATTGCCTCTCTTTGTAATTCAACATATTCGCTACTATTCAATACTTCCATGTTGTTTGTAGCTAATTTGCTAAATCCATATTGTGAACTGGCTAAGAATTTGGTTTTACCTTCTTTACCGCTCTTTGTTGTAATAAGTACAACTCCATTTGAAGCCCTTGTACCATATAGTGATGTAGCCACGGCATCTTTTAATATAGTAACCGACTCAATATCATTAGGATTCAGGTTCGATAAAACAGAACTCAGTTGGTGTTCGGTTTGTGAATCCCTTGTATCAGTATTTTGGGCCCGGGCCAGTGTGCCACTTGTAATGGGTACGCCATCAACAACAAAGAGAGGTGTGCTACCTGCATTAATTGAATTGATACCCCTGATACGAACATCGGCAAATGAACCTGGCTGTCCGGAAGCACTTGTAATCTGCATTCCGGGAGTATTCCCTTTAAGTATCTTGTCAATGCTGGCTATCGGAACATTTTCGATGTTTTCAGCACTAACTACTCCGACACTACCCGTTAATGCTTCCCTTGTGGTTGTTCCATAGGCTACAACAATAACTTCCTCCAATCCGGCAATCTCGGTCTCCATTACCACGTTAATTGTAGATCGCCCTTCCACGGCAACTTCCTGGGTTATCATTCCTATCGAACTGAAAACCAGGATTGCGTCCGAAGGCGCCTTGATGGTATATTCACCATCAATGTTGGTAGCAGTACCAGTCGATGTACCTTTAACCTGTATTGCCACACCCGGCAACAGACTACCGTCGTCGGCACTGGTAACTGTACCCGTAATTTGTATGTCCTGCCCAAAGACTGTTAAGCCAATGAATGTAAGACATACAAGAATACTAGCGATTCTTTTCATAGATAAAAATTTTTGGTTTATAATAGGTTAATTAGTAATTAAAAACAGCTACAATGCCCACCGTATGGGCAATCAGTATCCAAAACTAACAAAAATATTCGGAAAAACAAATTTAACTCTTTTATTTAACTACTTAGAATACAGGCTAATATGAATTTAAATCTAAAGAATACCGAAATAAAATTCTACTAAAATTTAAATGCTTAGTTTATAATATTTTAAAGAAACATATTATTTCATAATGCATTAAAAAAAGCTGTCTTCCTTGCAAAGAAGACAGCTTCATAATTCATTAATCAACCGGATATTTTATTCAGCCGGATTGGGGATAGCAGGATTAACATCCCAGAAAATTGGTGTCGTAAGTTCGTCACCACCCACAGCAGTTGCTGCTGCCGTATAATTATCCGGGTTTAATGTTTGTTCCTGTATTGGGAATGTGAATCGTTTGGGAATTTCACTTGTTGAAGTAATCAGCTGGGCAATATTGAATATCGGATAATCCAACCTTCTCCATGTTGTATAGGCTTCAAGTCCTCTTGTATACATGGCAATCCATGCCTGTGTACCGATTTTTTGTCTCCAGTCGCCTTCGGCTGTAGCATAAGCAACACTTGCCTGTGCAAGATATGTATCTACATCATCCTGTGTTCCACCCCATTCAAGAATCGATGTAGTAATACCCAGGTTATAATATTCCTCTGCGGTCAGCGGAACTGTAAAACCTCTTTCTGCTGCTTCTGCCAGATAGAAAAGCATCTCAGTATAGGTCATAATAAAACCGGGAAAATCAGGAGCAAGAATGGCGGGATTAATATGTGAATATTGTGCATAAGGAGCAGAATATCCATAGGTACCGCCATAATATACAAAGTCTCCGGTTCCTGATGTATCAATCATGCTGAAATAAGAAGCCAGTCTTGGATCATTGAGTTCATTCATTTTATCCACGAGGGTATTAGCAGCTACAAAATCTTTTCGACCGGTAGAAATAATTTCCTCGTATAAAGGATTCTGATTGGGAGAAGCCGTCTGATAAGGCATTAAACAATTATCTGACCATACTTCAAATGCGCCATCAACTGCAGATTCAACAACCGATTGAGCCAGTGTAGGATTAACATCACCTAAAGTAACACCCATTTTAATTTTCAGTGTATTGGCGAATTTAATCCATGCTGTAACATCTCCTCCATAATAAAGATCGGCAGAACCAAAGCTTCCTTTGGAATCATCCAGGCCGGCAATAGCTGCATCCAACGAATCCAAAATGCTATTATATACGTCGGAACCGGCATCATAAGCAGGATATACATTTCCTATATCCAGTGCATCATAGTAAGGGATCATTCCAAAAATATCAACCAGCCTGTTAAAAGCATAGCATTTCAGAATACTGATGATGTAAAGCCTGTTTTGCATAGTTGCCTCGGCTTCAGGACCTGTTTCCCTCCTGATCAGTTTTGCAGCTTCATCGATATCTTTCAAAGCTCCTTCCCTGAAATAGTAGCGGTAAATCTGTTCGGGAATATTCCGGGTAACAATATCATAGTTGGCCTCATCGGTATATGTGGTTTCGGTCCAGAATTGTGCCCAGAGTTTCCAGATATTCTGGTTTACATTCGTTTGGTTCACCTGATCAGATAATTCCTTCTGACCATTTGAAAACAATGAATTACCCGCCACATTGGTCGGGTTCTTTTTGTCGGTATTGAAATCCTCAAATTTATCGGTACATCCGATAACCAGGGTTAACAATACAAAGTGAATTATATATAATCTTTTCATGATAAGAGTTTTTTATTTTTAGAACTGAAGTCTTAATGAAAAACCGAAATTCCTGGTAGCAGGGAATACTCCACTTTGCCAACCCTGAATGTTACCGGAACTCTGAGTTGCTTCCGGATCGGAATGCGGAAGATTCTTGTGTATGATCCAGAGATTCGATCCTACAAAACTTATTGAAGCACCATAAATAAAGGTTTTACTCATAAGACTTCTGGGCAGATTATAGGTAATATCGACTTCCCGCAACTTAACAAACGATGCGTCGTAAACGAATTGTTTATTCGGGCTGAGAACCCAACCATTGGCAAAAATATCACTGGGTATACGGGTAGTATTTTCAGTACCGTCAGCATTTACGCCATCCAGAATAATACCGCCACCGTCTTCGACAGGATCTCGTTGCGGATTACCCAGGTCGTTATTATCGGCTGTTTCGGCATATAGCCCTGTTCCAATACCATACCAGAGGTCGAGTGAAAAAACATCACCTCCTTTTTGCCAGTCTATCAGGAAGCTCAGGTCGATATTCTTATACGAAAGAGTATTCATTATACCACCTGTCCAATCGGGATTATAGTTACCGATCACAACAGAATTTGTCGATGATTTTACATAGTATCCGTCTTCAACAATTTTACCGCCATTTTCATGATAGGTATAGTCTGATCCCTGAATGTTACCATAAGGTTCTCCTACAGTAGCATTGATGGTTATGCCACCCTGCAGGGATGCTAACTGAAGATTTGTAACTTCGTTTCCGGCTTCATCAATAAAAAGAGATTTTACTTCATTCTGGTTCGTTGCCCAGTTTACCGTCAGATTCCATTTAAAATCGTTAATAAGAACAGGAGTTGCATGTAATACCAGTTCAATACCCTTATTTTCAATTTCACCTGCGTTTACCCATTTTTCGCGATACCCTGTAACCTGAGATACGCGAACCGGCATCAGTTGATCGAAAGTATTCTGTTTATATAATGCCAAATCAAGTCCTAACCTGTTATTGAACACCATAAGTTCCAGACCTCCTTCAAGCGATTTTGTACGTTCCGGCTTCAGGTCTGAATTATTCTTGGCAAAATAATTTGTAACCATTGATGTTCCGGCAAAAGGCGCATTGGCTCTGTAAGTATCATAAACACTTAAAGCCGGTGCATCATTACCTACTTCAGCATAATTTATCCGCAACTTGCCAAGTGACAGCCAGGTAACATCCAGTAAATTAGAAAATAATAAATCACCTGAAATGGAAGGATAGAAATACGAATTATTCTCCTTGGGCAAAGTAGAAGATTGGTCTCTGCGCAATGTCCCATCAATAAATACAAGGTCTTTATATCCGACATTTACACTTCCAAATATACCATTAACTCCTACCTGCTCCAGTCTTTCTTCCGGCGGTAACATAGGATCGACACTGTTACTTAAGGCATATACTTCGGCAACGGCCAAACCTCCGTTTGTGGATGAAAATACACGATCGTATTCGCTTCGGCGAATGTTGGTTCCAAGCAAAGCTGAAAGGTCAATATCGCCAAATGTTTTATGGAAATTCAACATCAGGTCGGCATTTGTTTCAATAAAGTCTCTCTGATAACGTGAATAACCTGAGGTAACATCCGGACGGTCGACACCCAATTCACCGGCAACCGAACCGACTGCTTTCCGTTCTTCCTGAAGTTCATTATAC
>CAYUAV010000017.1:0-17397 GCA_964442665.1 uncultured Bacteroidales bacterium | reverse complement strand
TTGTATTACCTTTTGCTTTTTCTGAAGCAGCATCGAGAATACGATGGGAGGGAAGGATCAGATGTGCCTTTTTGGAGATAAATAATTTCTCCCTGATATCCTTTATCATGGGGGTCAGCGTATCGATTTCCTTTTTAAATACAATCGGATCAATAACAACCCCATTTCCGATAACATTGATCTGACTCTCCCTGAAAATGCCCGACGGGATGGTGTGCAAAACATGTTTTATTTCCTGAAATGCAAGTGAGTGGCCTGCATTAGGGCCACCTTGAAATCGGGTAATAATATCGTATTTGGGTGTCAGAACATCCACAACTTTACCTTTGCCTTCATCACCCCATTGAAGGCCTAAAAGAACATCGACTTTCATATTAAAAAAGATCTAGCAGATTACATTCAACAGTGCGCCAAGGTACGAATAATTTCTGCAAATTGTACCTATAAAATTTGATCAACTATTTTATTGGAAGCTACTTCTTTTTTCGGGAATTTTCTATTTTCCTTCCGTAAATATAGAGGGAATGGTGTGAAGGAGAAAATCCGTTCAGATCGCATGCTGTCTGAATAATTTCAAGCATACGGGGGTCACAGAATTCAACTACTTCACCCGATTCAAGGTCGATCAGATGATCGTGCTGAATACATTGATACGCTTTCTCAAATTGAGCAATGTTTTTGCTAAATTGATGTTTTACAACCAGGTTGCAATCGAGTAAAAGTTCAATGGTGTTATATAATGTGGCCCGGCTGACACGGTAATTTTTATTTTTCATATAGATATAGAGTGTTTCTATATCGAAATGTCCTTCACGCGAATAAATTTCTTCCAGTATAGCATAACGTTCCGGAGTCTTACGGTGTCCTTTCTTCTCAAGATAATCCGTGAAAATTTTTTTTACAGTCTCCTTCTCCTCACTTGAAGCCATAATTAGACTAATTATAAATAAGGGCTAAGATAATACATTTTTAATTCGATTGTTTTTACGGCGGGAAAGAATTTTCAGATAGGAAGGTTTTCCAATCTGTACACACTTTCAACTCCTTTTATCTTACCAATATTCATGATTAATAAGTTAAGGTCTTTGGTGTTATGAACATATAATTCAATAGTACCGTCCCAAATCCCATCATGGCTCTCTAGGTTGATATTCCTGATATTTACATTAAGTTGTTTGGTTATGGTAGTAGTGATGTCATTATAAATCCCAAACCTATCGGTTCCGGATATTCCTATTTTAACGAGGAAAGAATAGTACTTATGGGTTGTCCATTGCACATTAACAAGCCTGTGGCCCTGTCCGGAGGATAATTTTATTGCATCACGGCAATTTGCCTTATGCACAATAATCTGATCCATTTCATCACGGATTGCAATAACATCATCGCCGGGAATGGGATTACAGCATTGTGCGATGATATACTCGGTTTCGAAATCGAGCACATTTTCACGCAAGAGTATGGGGCTGTCAATTTTCTTATCTTTTCCATTTTTATCGGCTTCCGAACGACGTGAACGCGATCCGTATTGTAAACTCCAATAACGAATCCATTTATTTTTAGTGTTCTTTTTCAATATCCGTTTAAGTTCATCAAGCTGAATTATTCCAATTCCTATTTTACTGTAAAGTTCATCTTTTGATGTAACCTGGTAATTGGGAAGTAATTTTCTGAAAATCCGGTTACTGGGTTTGAGTTTAAGTTCAAGAAGTTTGTCTTCGAGTATCTTTTTCCCTTTTTCGATCCGGTTTTTTGTATCGGATTTTAGCATGGCTTTTATGGCCGATTTAGCTTTTGCCGTAGATACTTTTTGCAACCATTCGATGCGTGATTGGGGTTTATCGGAGGTAATAATTTCGACCTGATCGCCGCTTTTCAGCACATAGTTTAACGGGACCAGATTATGATTGACCTTAGCACCAATGGCACTGTGCCCAATCTGGGAATGGATTTCATAGGCAAAATCGAGAGCTATGGAATTTACCGGCATAGTCTTTATATCGCCTTTTGGAGTAAAAATAAAGATCTCAGAAGTAAAGAGATTGAGTTTCAGATCGTCGAGAGATTCAAGTGTATCGGAGTTCGGATCTTCCAGTAGTTCGGTTAACCGCTTAATCCATTTATCGAGTTCCGATTCGTATGACGCATTTTCTTGTTTGTATTTCCAGTGAGCTGCGAATCCACGTTCGGCAATTTCATCCATTCTTGTTGACCTGATCTGTACCTCAACCCAGTGTCCTTTTGGCCCCATAACTGTGGCGTGCAATGCTTCGTATCCGTTAGCCTTGGGAGTACTGACCCAATCACGAATGCGCTCGGGTTTTGGCATATATATATCAGTGATTATGGAATAGATGTTCCAGCATTGTGTTTTTTCGGGGACTTTTTTAAGCGGGTGGAAAATGATACGAATGGCCATCAGATCGTAAATTTCTTCGAAAGGAACATTCTTCTTCTGCATTTTTTGCCAGATCGAAAAAATAGATTTCTGACGGGCTGTAATTTCAAAATCGAGCCCATAGTTTTTCAGCCGAACCTCGATAGGTTTGCGGAATTCTTCAAGAAATGCTCTCTGAAAATTCTCATTTTCCTTGAGTTTTAATTCAAGTTCTTTATAAACTTTCGGATACAAGTATTTAAGACTTAGATCTTCAAGTTCGGTTTTTATAGCATACAACCCCAATCGGTGCGCTAAGGGGGCAAAAAGGTAGAGCGTTTCACTTGCCACCTTCATTTGCTTGTGTGTTGGCAGACTTGCAAGTGTACGCATGTTATGTAGCCTGTCAGCAATTTTAATCAATATAACCCTCACATCATCGGAAAGGGTAAGAAGCATTTTGCGAAAATTTTCAGCCTGTTGCGAGGTGTTTGCATCGAAAACACCAGATATTTTTGTCAGGCCATTAATGATAGAAGCAATTTTAGGATCGAACAGGCGTTCAATATCTTCCAGCGTGTATTCCGTATCTTCAACAACATCGTGAAGTAAGGCGCATATTAACGATTTGGTGCCTAATCCCATTTCCTGATTGACGATCCTTGCAACGGAAATCGGGTGTATGATATAAAGTTCTCCTGATTTTCTTCTGATTCCCCTGTGCGCATCAAATGCCAGCCTGAATGCCTTGCGTATTAATGCCTTGTCACCCTTTTTATCACAACGGGTACACTCGGCCAAAAGCTGATTAAATTCCCTTTTGATCTCAATCTCTTCAGCATTGAGGTTCTGGTTCATCAATGTTACGATTTAAATTACTCGCGCAAATATGTATACAAAGTTAATTATTTTTAGCCCAAGTAGGTTTGGTAGGATAATAAAAGCTATTGTCTGACAACTGTAACCGAACCATGAATAACCGACTGATTTCCAGATTCGTTTTTATATTCAAACTGATATCGGTATACGCCCTCCGGTGCATAAGCCCCATCTCCGGTTTGTCCGTTCCATTCCAGGTTATAAATGTCGTGTGATTCAAAAACAAGATTTCCCCAGCGATTAAATATTTTAAAGCTAGCTTCGGTTGGCAGAAAATCGATAACGGGACCAAAACGGGAAAATCCGTCCATTCCGGGTACAAAAGCATTATAATCAAACCTCACATTGATAGGCATGTTAACACAAACAATGTTTGAGGTACTGGAGGCGGGTATAATTGAATTCGGATCACCCGGATTCTCATATGCCGTTATCCTGTAACAAATCTCGCTGCTTTCCTCCTGATTTATCATATTTTCGATCGACTGATCGGAATAAGCCAGGGCTGAAGTACTGCTAATAACCTGAAAGTCCTCACCGGGAAATCTGCGTTCAATATCGTAGTGTTCGACACCTGTATTCCATGAGTAGTATTGTGTCCATTGCAAATTCACTTCATATCCGTTTAGACGGTTTTCAAGATATATTGTCCCTGCAATATTTTCGGACGTAATAACAGGCTCATGGCAATAATTGATGGCTACGAGTCTGTAATAATAAGGTCTCGCCGATGCATCGGCTTCCTCATCGGTATATTCAATAATATTGCTGTTATCAGGATTAAGGATTTCAATAAAATTATATTGCGACTGAGGATTTTCAGAACGCAGAAGCTGAAAAGTATCAAGTTCGGAACGGGGATCAACAGTAAAATGAACATACGGGGTATTCGATCCGGAAACCGTTCCGTAATCGGCATGAATAAATTCGGGGTAGAATGAATGGGGTGTATTAAAATTTGCTCCGTTGGATGTAACATAAGCATCGGCATAGAGCTGGTTGTGACGTGCAATAATATAGAAATGATAGTTATTGTTCGCCAGTAAACCATACAACGTAGTATCTGTAACTTCCTCAGGAAGACGGGCTAAAATGCTGTATGTGCCATCGGCATTGGAACCCCTGATTTCATATTCGAGTATATGACCACGCCAGGCATTATAATCGTTCCATTGTAACCATACACTGGCTTCGCATGAATCATAAACAGCCGAAAGATGAATTGTGCTGTCAGGCGGATAGGATTCCAGTAATACTTCATTAGCTGAATTATAAGCTCCGACGCTAAATCCGACAGGTTCATTAACTACTTCGGGAATATCCAGTTCAAGGGAATAAGCGGCCTGTCCAGTATGATCGGTATGACTTATTAACAGGGGTACACCGGAGGATTCAGGATTGTTACCCGTAATTTGCCACTGACTTATTAAATAATATGAAGCATCCGGATGATCGGTTCCCGTAAAATAAATATGTACTAGATTAGTTTCCGGATCAACCAGTACCCTTGTTATATCAGGATTCTGATAAACCTGACCCTGTAAAAGATGAGAAAGAAAAAGCAGCATGAATAGTGAAACCCGATACATCTGATTTTACATTTTTGAAAGTTGTTTTTTACCGGTTTTGTATTCTTTTATAATGTTCTCCATGATCTCACTTACGGATTCAATTTTATTCAGAACGCCTGATATTTGTCCGATTTCCAGTTCGCCCTCTTCCAGATCGCCTTCAAAGATACCTTTTCTTTCGCGGCCGGAACCCAGTAATTCCAGAATTTGTTTACGGCCTGCACCGTTATCTTCAGCATCTGTAATTCTCCTGAAAAAATTATTTTTAATAAGGCGAACCGGAATTAACTTTTTCATTATTAAACGTGTATCGCCTTCTTTTATTTCAACAACCTTTCTTTTAAAATCTTCGTGAGCTGATGATTCTTTTGCAATGGCAAAACGGCTGCCAACCTGTATAGCATCGGCTCCAAGGACAAGAGCGGCAAGCAGGGACCGGCCACTGTACATGCCTCCGGCAGCTATCAGCGGAAGCTGAGTTACCAGTCTTATCGCAGGAATAAGCACCATAGTGGTGGTTTCTTCCCTTCCGTTATGTCCTCCGGCTTCGAATCCTTCAGCTACAAGGGCGTCGACACCGGCATCAACAGCTTTACCGGCATTTCTGATACTGGAAACTACATGCACTACCATGCACTTTTTCTTTTTTAACAGGGAGGTCCATCGTGTCGGATCGCCGGCTGAGCTGAATACAATTTTAACTTTTTCTTCAAGTATGATGCTTATTTTATCTTCTACTTCATGACCCAGAAGTGGTAAGTTTACACCAAAGGGTTTTTCAGTATGGTTTTTAGCTTTGATTATATGTTCCTTCAGAATATCGGGCGACATACTTCCTGCGCCCAGTAAACCTAATCCTCCGGAATTGCTCACAGCTGTGGCAAGCTTCCAACCGCTGCACCAAACCATTCCTGCCTGTATAATGGGGTAGCGTATCGAAAATAATTTACATATCCGGTTTGAATGGAACATGGGTTCAATTTTTTTACAAACTTATAAAGAGCTGATAATAAAAAGACAAATCCTTAGTAAGAAATATCCGTTCCATTTTATATGTTTCGAACATTGTTCCGTAAATGCAGGTTGACAAATTTACTCATACTTTAATGGTCAATAGGATTATATTTGCAAACTGACGGATTATTCCTTTATCTTATGTTGCGATAATATAGTGGATATTCCCCTAAGTAACAGATTATAATGAAGTTGGAAAAAATTAAGCAAACAATTGGTCATTTACGTCTCCGTCTCTTTTCAATTCGAAAAATTCATATTACCGACCATCAGAAAATGCTAATATTGAGCGTGATTGTCGGATTATTGGCAGGTTTTGCTGCCGTCATTATAAAAAACCTCGTTCATTATATCCGCGTATTGATCGAAAATTTTGCTTTTCATAAACATGATTTTATCTTTATTTTTTCCCCGATCATCGGGCTTTCATTAACCGTATTATTTGTTAAATATATCAACCGGAATCCGGTACGACACGGTATTCCCAGTGTGTTATATGCTCTGGGCAAAAACAGGGGGCGCATAAAAACGCATAATCTATATTCATCGATAATTACCAGTGCACTTACAGTGGGTTTTGGCGGATCGGTCGGGCTCGAAGGCCCCACCGTAGCAACCGGAGCTGCCATCGGTTCTAATTTGGGACGGTGGCTGGATCTGAACCATAAACAAATAACACTCCTGCTTGGCTGTGCCTGTGCGGGTGCTATGTCGGCGATTTTTAAGGCCCCGATTGCCGCGGTGATTTTTGCACTGGAAGTAATCATGCTCGATTTGACCTTATCGGCTATTGTACCATTGCTTATTTCATCAGCCACGGGAGTACTGACTTCATACTTTTTCATGGGGCAAAATTATTTATATGCATTTGCTGTTAATGATGCATTTCATCTGAATCAGATTGGCTGGTACCTACTATTTGGAGTATTTACCGGATTTTGTGCAGTTTACTTTACAAAGATCTATAATCTTATAACGGAAGGTTTTGAGAGGATAAACAATGTTTTTGTTCGTCTGCTTGTCGGGGGTTTACTTCTGGGATTAATTATTTTTATTATACCTTCCTTATTTGGCGAAGGATACGAAGTAATAAACTCAAGTTTACGCGGGCAATATGGTTACCTTTTTGAAGGAACATTTTATTCCCATGCGAGTGGTAATTACTGGATTACTATATTCCTGTTCCTTATGCTGCTTCTTTTTAAGGTAGTAGCCACGTCGGTTACATTTGGCAGTGGAGGAGTTGGGGGTATGTTTGCCCCGTCGTTATTCAGCGGAGGTATTGCCGGTTTATTTTATTCTCAGCTATTGATCGGGGCAGGAATCGATATCAGTTCGACGAATTTTGCACTTATGGGTATGGCAGGAATGATAGCAGCCGTAATACATGCTCCGCTTACGGCCATATTCTTAATTGCCGAACTTACCGGAGGATACCAGCTTTTTCTTCCGCTTATCATTGTGGCGACTACTTCGTATGGTACAGCGCATATATTTGTCAGTAATTCTGTATACACCATTCAATTGGCAAGGCGTGGCGAACTGATGACACATCATAAAGATAAAGCCGTACTGATGATGCTGCATGTCAGAGATCTTATCGAAACCGATTTTAATATTCTGAGACCTGCTGCTACCATGGGACAGCTAATCGAAACCATCCGGTATGCACATCGTAACATATTTCCTGTTGTTGAAGAAGATGGTACTTTCAGGGGTATTATAAAACTGGACGATGTTCGTCATATCATGTTCGATAGTGAGATGTACCAGAATATTTACGTTCGCGATCTTATGTTTATGCCCGATCACGTCATTCTCTCCGACGATTCGGTGGAAGAAGTAGCCCGTAAATTCCAGGAGAGCGGACGATACAACATCGCTGTTCTTGAGCACGGAAAATATCTGGGATTTATTTCAAGGGCAAAACTTTTTTCAACATATCGCGACTTTTTAAAAGATTTCTCAGAAGAATAAAAGCTTTACTGTAATGAACTGGATGCACACATTAGGAAAATTTTTGATCTGGAGAGACGATCATTTCCGCCACAGGCAGTTTGTGTATTTCCTGAGTTTTATCATAGGTGTTATAAGCGGGCTGGCTGCGGTTTTATTAAAAAATGTGGTACGTTATGTACAATATTTTCTGCTTCACAGTCTTCCTGTCGATAAACTGAACTGGTTATACCTTTTTCTGCCATTAATCGGGATTGTATTAACCGTCCTCTTCGTTAAAATTTTTATTAAAGATAATATAGGACATGGTGTAAGCCGGATTCTGTTTGCCATTTCAAAACAAAACGGAATACTCCGGCCGCATAATAATTATTCATCTTTTATCGGAAGTATTTTTACCGTAGCTTTTGGAGGTTCTGTTGGGCTTGAAGCACCCATTGTACTGACCGGTTCTTCGGTGGGCTCCACGCTTGGAAGAGTATTCCGTCTGAATTATAAAACTACTATTATACTTATCGGATGCGGTGCATCAGGAGCCATAGCCGGAATTTTTAAGGCGCCTATCGCGGCCGTTATTTTCAGTCTGGAAGTACTGATGCTCGATTTGACACTCTGGTCAATTATCCCGCTTTTGATCAGTGCCGTTACTTCACTTACGATTTCCTATTTTTTCCTGGGCAAGGCACAGATATTTTCTTTCGAACTTAGTGAGCAATTCGACCTGGGTAAAATTCCATACTATATTTTACTTGGAATATTCTGCGGATTGGTTTCTTTTTATTTTACCAAAGGCGTTTTATTTCTGGAATCATCAGTAGGGAAAATAAGAAATCAGTACCTAAAACCTGTTATCGGCGGCTTGTTGCTGGGTCTGATCATTCTCTTTCTTCCTCCTTTATTTGGTGAGGGATACAATTCTCTCGATGCATTGCTCAATGGAAATCCCCGGGAAATTACCTATGGCAGCCTTTTCTTCGGGTCGCAGGATAACATATTGATATTTGGTTTATTCCTGTTGCTGATCCTGATATTCAAAGTCGCTGCTACAGCCGTGACAAATGGATCAGGAGGAGTCGGGGGTATTTTTGCTCCGGCTTTATTTATGGGAGGTATTGCCGGTTACTTTATGGCACGTATTGTCAATCTTTTAGGGTTTATTAATGTATCGGAACGTAATTTCTCCCTCGTGGGTATGGCGGGTATGATGGCCGGTATTATGCATGCGCCGCTGACAGCTATTTTCCTTATAGCGGAAATTACAGGGGGCTATGGTTTATTATTACCTCTTATTCTTACTTCAACAATAGCCTTTATTACCGTAATGTACTTCGAACCGCATTCCATATACACAATACGGCTTGCGCAGCGCGGCGAACTTATAACGCACCATAAGGATAAGGCCATACTAACGCTTATCGATATGGGGAAGGTAATAGAAAAGGATTTTATTGAATTATCGCCAGATGACAAGCTTAGTGAGCTGGTGAATGCTATTTCGCGTTCCAAGCGGAACATTTTTCCTGTGGTAGATAAGGGTATGCTCGTAGGTATTGTGTTGTTAGATGATATACGTCACATCATTTTTAATACGGAAATGTACGATTCAACTTTTGTACGCGATCTGATGATGTTACCGCCTACTCATGTATCACCCGGAGAACCTATGGATGAGGTCATGAAAAAATTTGAAGAGACAGGAAGCTGGAATTTACCGGTGATCCAGAATGGACAGTATAGAGGTTTTCTTTCAAAATCGAAACTGTTTTCCGTCTACAGGAAATGGTTATTGGATATTTCGGCCGATGAGTAGGTACGCTTGTAAATGAAGAAATCAGAAGATCAGCCGGATAAACCAGGTCACAAATATCAGGGCAAGGTCGAACTGCAGAAAGCGTTTTAAAAAAGGCCAGCCCGGCCTGCGAAAAATGAGCCATGTGCCAAGCAAAAGTATCAGAATCATCGTCGGAATAAGGGCGGGATATACTTTCAGACTGCTTAATAATTCACCTTTCAGTAACAAAATAAAAGCCCGCTGGAACCCGCAGGTCGGACATTCAATTCCGAGAATACTCTTATATATGCAGGGAATCTGATGACTTTCAAGCCAGTCAAGCATATAGTTACGGCCTAAACCCTAAAGGGATTCAAGTCCTGCAAACGTACCGACAAGGGCAGCAATTCCCAGAATCCAGAAGATAAACACTAAGAGTGATATACCGCCAATTACCACTCCAATAATGGACAGAACGCGGCCGGCATTTAAATTTCCATACCCCGTATAGGCATCCGGATTCTGATCGTACATCTGTTTGGCTTCTTTCGATATAACCAGGCCGATGATACCCAGTACCAGGCCAAGGCCACCGCACCCCACTACGATGGATAAAATTCCAAGTACTAATGTTGCCGATGCATTTGGCAAGGGTGTCTTGGTTGTTTGAGGAGGATTAACAACTTCCATAATTTACGTTTTGGTTTTTATTCTTTACAAAAAGAAGCTGTATTAAAAATCATTATGTTTTTAGCAATCAGAATCTCAGCTTAAGCGTCGATATTGACTCATGATTTTCAATACAGCTTCATAACTTTATGTGTTTAATAAATTATTTGCCGGAAAAAGGCGGATATTCATCAGTCATAAAACCTAAGTATAATCCAACCCGGGTTGACCATCGGATTGTGCCAGTGTTAAATCTATGGAAAGAAGCGGGATATTTGCCAGTAAATAAAACAACCCACCATGCGAGAAATACTAATACACCCATTGCTATTGACCTGAAGAATAAGATAAAATAATGAGGTATGACTACATACAGCCAGCCAAACAATAATCTCACGATCAGTAATAAACGACTGAGTTTTTCAGGATTTTCCAATTCTAATGTTGTATTTTCATCCTTACCCCTGATACCGAATGCAGGATATCCGTCGGAAAGATTATAAATCCTCGCCATTAATCTAAGACTCCATCGTATCATTCCGGCATGGAATTCAAAGATGGATTTTGGATACTTGCCCATAAAAAGTACAGCAAAAAATGCAATTACTTTTAGTATAAAAGACCAGAGACCCACAAAGAAGAGAATAAAGAAATGAGGTATACAAATGTAAAGCCAACCAAAAAAGGTTCGTAGGAGTAATTCACCACGTGAATATTTTTCCTGATGTTTAATTTCTAATTTCATAGTAGAATTGATATTAAATGGATGTTAAAAGAACTATTTCATTGCTTTCAGATTCAGCCCGTACAGAGTAATAAATAACGCGGCTCCTATTAGCATCGCTATACTGATCATGGCTGAAATAAAATTATACCCGATAAGAATAATGGGGAGAAAAACAAGCATGGCTTTTGCAGCCGAATAGAGATAGAATCCTGTCTTTTTCAGGTTCCACATCAAAATTACTCCGGCAAGCGCTATACCGGAAAAAATCAGGCCGAGACCTGCAAATAAGGGCAACACATCAATGAGTTTTAAGATTGAATCAAAAATCTTTTCAAGAAATAGTGCGGCTGCCGGATCGGAAGCACTGGCCTGACTCAGGGCCATTTCAAGATTATCCTGGACCAGGTTATAAATTGTCCTGCCGGCAGTGCTGAATGCTAATGTTGAAAGATTGTTGATCAGGGCCCACCCGAGACCGACAAAACTGAGTATGCAAACGACGGTAAGAAACGTGGGACGTGCATTTTGGCTGGTTTGATTTTCCATGGATATTGAATTAAGGTTTAATCCAAATTATAAAAAAATATAACAGCTGTGTTAAAAAATTGCAGAATTTTTTTCAATGCCCGTGTTATTTTATTCAGGCAGAAATATTTAGAGTTAACGGGTTTTAATCCGGTTGATATTTTATTTGCGGCTAAAATAAGTTTCATTTGATAGATTTAAGAGAAAAAGTAACTTTGTCGCGCAAACCAGATATAAAATCAACTTCATGACCAGAGACACGCTTATTTTCGATCTGATAAAAAAGGAAAACGACCGCCAGCTGCATGGTATCGAACTTATAGCTTCGGAAAATTTCGTCAGCGAACAGGTAATGGATGCCATGGGTTCCTGTCTTACTAACAAATATGCTGAAGGTCTGCCCGGTAAAAGATATTATGGCGGTTGTCAGGTGGTTGATGAAGTTGAAACCCTCGCTATAGAACGGGCAAAAGAACTATTTGGTGCCACCTGGGCCAATGTACAGCCCCATTCGGGAGCACAGGCCAATGCTGCGGTGATGATGGCGGTCATGGAACCGGGCGATACATTCCTCGGGCTCGATCTTTCACATGGAGGACATCTCACTCATGGTTCGTATGTTAACTATTCCGGTATACTCTATCGGCCCGTAGCCTATAAACTGAACGAAAAAGACGGACGTGTTGATTACGATATGATGGAATCGCTGGCTATAAAGGAAAAACCGAAAATGATCGTATCCGGCGCTTCTGCTTATTCGCGCGACTGGGATTATGAGCGTATGCGCGCTATTGCCGATAAAGTCGGTGCAGTTCTGATGGCCGACATTGCACATCCTGCCGGATTGATCGCTACGAAACTGCTTAATAATCCATTTCCGCACTGTCATATTGTTACTACTACTACGCACAAAACATTACGCGGACCCCGGGGCGGACTTATCCTGGTAGCCGATGATTTTGAAAATCCATGGGGCAAGACCACACCGAAAGGAGAGCTCAAAACCATGACACAGCTACTCGATAGCGCAGTATTTCCAGGCATTCAGGGAGGTCCGCTGGAACATATCATAGCCGCCAAAGCAGTAGCTTTTGGCGAAGCTTTAACGGAAAGCTACAAGGAATATATGATCCAGGTGAAGAAAAATGCGGCTGTTATGGCCGAATGCTTCATTTCGAAAGGCTATCATGTAGTTTCCAATGGCACCGATAACCATTCCATGCTCATTGATCTGCGTTCGAAGGTACCCGATATTACGGGCAAGCAGGTTGAAAATACCCTGGTACTGGCCGATATAACCGTAAATAAAAATATGGTTCCCTTCGACAGCCGCTCACCATTCCAGACATCGGGAATACGTGTCGGAACGCCGGCCATAACCAAACGCGGAGTTAAAGAAGATGTAATTGTCCGGATCGTTGACCTGATCGATGAGGTACTTATGAATATAGATAGTGATCCGACCATTTCTGCGGTCAGGAAAAAAGTCAATAACCTGATGAGCGATTATCCGTTGTTTGCTTACTAGAACTGGTTATACCCGAAAAAGTTTTAAATCAGCGGTGGCTCCTGAGACTCAAATGTCTTTTCTGAAAGCAGAGCAAACCCATCGTAAAGTAAATAATCGTCAATATTATCAGTGCTGCAAGTTCCGGAACAATATCCGTAAGTTTCAGATCCAGTATCAGTACCTTATTCAGTGCCGAAATGGCATGTGTTGGCGACATGAGTCCCTGAAGGCTTACCGGATAACCAGCGACAGTGAACAATGCCTTCCCTTCAAGCGGGAAAGCAGCGCCTGTGAAAAACATAAATAAAAACAGCGGAAAGTTGCCTGCTACCAGCACTTCATTAGCCGATTTGGTGAATGCTGCAATAATAAGACTGAAACCGATAATGGAAAGACTGGTGAGCAGGGCTATCAGGATAATGATAAGAATAGAGCCGGCATAATCAAATCCCAGCGAAATGGCCACGAGCAAAGTAAGCAGTAACGACAGCACACCGATGCCCAGCTGAACAAGGCTTACACCTGTCAGGAACTGAAAACCGGTCATAGCGGATAGTTTCAACCGGATGATGGTTTTGTTCTCGACTTCTGCAACAAAAGCAATGGAAGCCGTGAACATAAGCATGATAATGGAAACAATAAGAATACCGGGCACAATCAGGTCGAAATCGTCGATGGTTCCCGATGATCCTATGGCCACTTCGTGAATCGCAAAAAGTTCGGGGGTTTTGGTAGCATAGTCGATATAACCGGTAAACATTTCGTTGGCCCATACAGCAGTTATCAGATAATTGGTATTGGTAAGGTCGCCATAAATCGTCAGGTGATTTTCCCCTGAAGTGTCCCTGTTATTCTTTTGCATGAGCACATGCGAAAAGTTTGCAGGCAATACAATAAGCGCATCGGTTTTCCCCTGTTTCAATGCATTCAGTGCGGAAGCGATATCCTTATCTTTTTTTACTGAAAAAGGTATCTGAAGACTGTCGGGAAGTTCGCCGGAAAGATAAGTCAGTAGTGAATCGCCATAATTAACTAGCTGATCACCGGTTTGTATTCCTTTGTCGTTATTGACAATCGTCAGATCGTAATGGGGTGTCCAGGTTTCGATGATCAGGTAATATACCAGGATAAAAAAGGGTCCCATAGATACCGTGAGCAAAAGTACCCAGTAACTGCGGATCTGTTCCAGAAGGCTTTTGCGGATGATGCTGATAATTTTCATAGGAGTGTCATTACGGGTTATTCCCTGAGTTTCCGGCCGGTGAGGTGAATGAAAACATCTTCCAGGGTATTCTCTCTGAGTTTTATTTCGGTAATCTGTAGTTGTTCTTTTTTGAAAAGATCGACTATTTCCGGGATCCTCTCAACCAGCTTTTGCGATTTTATCAGCAGGGAGTTATCACTCAGTTTGCTGCGTTCCGACAGATCGGGGACATGTTTCAGGGCTTTTACCGCTTTATCCGTTTCACCCGGATTGAAGCACAACTCGAGCAGATCGCCTTCGCCTATGGTATTTTTGAGGTTCTGCGGGATGTCGAGTAACAGGAGTTTCCCGTAATCGATTATAGCAATACGGTCGGCCAGGCGGTCGGCCTCATCCATATTGTGTGTGGTGAGGATTATGGTGCGCTCATGACTGAATGCCTTAACAAAATCGCGTACAAGAATTCGGCTTTGTGGATCGAGGCCGGCCTCGGGCTCATCGAGGATAAGGATCTCCGGGTTATGCACCAGCGCCAGACAAATACTCAGGCGCCGTTTCATTCCCCCCGAAAGTTTTCCGGCGAGCACATGCCGTTTTTCTTTCAGACCGATATGTTCCAGCAGTTGTCCGGAGCGTTCCAGGGCCACTTTACGATGCATTCCGTACATTTCACCCATAAAAACCAGTTGCTCCAGGCAGGTAAGCTTCGGGAAGAAAATGTTATCCTGCGGACAATACCCGGTAAACGGTTTGATCTGCTTCAGCGAGCGTTTTTGCGAGAATTCAATAGTTCCTGAGGATGGAGCCAGCAGTCCGCATATCATGTTGATGGTTGTTGTTTTACCCGCTCCGTTGGGTCCCAGGAGGCCAAAGATCTCACCCCTGCGAATATCGAATGTAATGGCATCGACAGCAGTGAAGGTTCCGAATTTCCGGGTGAGGTTACGGATGGAAATGGCGGTTTCGGGTTTGGGGTTATTGCCGGGCATAGCTGGATGGATTAACTAGTTATTGCTGTATCGCAAATATCACATTATTTTTAAAACAGGGGCTTTTTCGGCAGTATTAAAAATGTATATATCATAAATCCGGATTATGTGTCATTGAAACGCAGTGAAGCGAAGCTACAGCAGATCGTTTTTTGGGGAAGGCTGATTAAATCCATGCAAAGGCAGTTTAAAATGAAACAAAGGCAAATTTGCGACTCACTCTGATAACTTCTTCTGCATTAAAATGGAATTATGGTTTATACAATACACACCCACTCACCTGTTATGCTTATGGCAGAATACATATCGCTTAATATAAATCGATACTTGTTCCTTTTAAAAAAGCAAATATTATCAATGGGGCTCTGCCCCATATCCTGCCGATAAATGTCAGGATTGGCTGACTATTTAAGAAAAAATTATAGAATGACAAAGTTCATTGAATAGACCCTGACTTTTGCCGGAAGGTCATTGACACTTGCTGGAAGGTCATTAACTTTTGCTGGAAGACCGTTGACACTTGCTGGAAGGTTATTGACTATTGCCGGAAGACCGTTGACATTTGCTGGAAGGTCATTGACACTTGCTGGAAGACCGTTAACAATTGCTGGAAGGTCGTTAACTTTTGCCGGAAGGCCATTGATAATAGCCGGAAGGTCATTGACTTTTGCCGGAAGATCGCTGTCAGTTGCTGGAATGACCGATTGGTAGGATGTCTTACAGCCTGAAAAACGTTGTGGAAGTCTCCCATTTCAGAATCTGGGATTTACTTAATTGAAGCTTTTCGCAGCAAGCAGCAAGGAACCGGGTTTACGAGCTCGCCGAAGGCAATCTTCGATCCTTTTTTGATTATTTTGCGTTCTACCCCGAAGCAACCTGCCCGCCGCAAGCAATGGCAGGCAGGGCTTCGGTGAATACACTCACGGAATTTAATATCATTTTTAATAAAGCAATCCCTTTCTTTCTACAAAAAATATTGCAGTTGAATTGTTGTCAGTGAATCCCTGCCTTTCAATATCAATTATGTTTCATTTTTTTTTCTATCTTGTAAGTCAAAAATAGTAAATGCTATTTAAACCTTATCTTTATAAGTAATTTACAATAAGTCCCAAAATATTGAAATTGACAAAATATACAATAATTTGAGATATGCATTTTTAAGGGTATATTATGTTTTTTTTAATGAATGCTAACCATTCTTAATGTATATACATTGTTTAAATATAGGAACATAAAATAAAGATGAATAAATATCCGGCATTCCATTCAGGTTTCAGGAAAATACTGACAACCCTTTATTTTGGGGGATGTTTTATCTTTTTTGCATTTTTCTATAAATATCATTTGCATTATACCGAACAAATGCAGTTTTTCAGGTTAAGCGGGGATTACATTGCGGGATATTTTCATAAGCCGGCATCATTTTCGTGCCTGATTGGTGATTTCCTTACCCAGTTTTATTATCTTAAAGCCGGCGGTGCTGTTATCATTACCGGTTGTCTTTTGTTGTTATGGTATCTGATCGATTGGGTTATTTCCCGTCTTTTTTCGTGGAAGTATTCTTACCTTCTGTCCCTATTGGTAACAGCTATAGTAACCGGACTTCACTTCACTATTGTTTATCCACTTGCAGCAACTATTTCATTAATAATTGCTTTGGCTATGTTTCGTTTTTACACTGCGCTAAAAGGTTTAACCTATAGAATTATTGGAGGAGTAATCCTTGTACCTGTATTATACACGGCTACCGGTTTTGCTGTTTATTTATTTCTTTTGGTTGTCTTGTTGTATGAGCTTAAAATAAAACAAATCAAAGGCTGGCTGGAATGGGCCTATCGTCTTATGCTCATAATGATAGTTTTAATTATCCCGTTTTCGATGCGTACCCTTTATTACCTGACCGCCAACCAGGCTTATAAATATCCAATCTCCGAGCTGTCAATGCCAATACCTAATTTTATGTTTGAATCGTTATTCGCGCTCGATTACGAATGGTATTTCAACCATCCTGAAAAAACCATTGAAATCGCCCGGAAAACCCCAAGAAAAACCCGTTATGTTATTTATTATTATAACCTGGCATCGGCAGCTGTTAACAAACTGCCCGAAAATCTCCTATCCATTGATCAGATGGGGTTAGACGGAATGTTCGTACCTTTTAACGAAGAAACAAAATATCTTAATCTTCTCTATGGAAATGAAGTA
>CAYUAV010000016.1:0-17804 GCA_964442665.1 uncultured Bacteroidales bacterium | reverse complement strand
TTCCCAATATTTAAATTAGGTGCATATGAATCATAAAGTTAAGATAACCATCGATGGTAAAGAATGTATGGCTGAAAAAGGTCAATACATTATTGAAGCGGCCAAAGAAAACGGCATATTTATTCCAAGTCTTTGTAATTATGAGGGTGTTAAACCCAGAGGCAGTTGCCGCATTTGTACCATAAAGGTGAATGGGCGATTAATGACAGCCTGTACAACACCTGTGACGGAAAATATGGAAATTGAAAGTAATATCCCGGAATTAGCCGATCTGAGGAAAGCGATAGTGGAACTTCTTTTTATTGAAGGAAATCATTTTTGTCCGGCGTGTGAAAAAAGCGGAAGTTGCGAATTACAGGCACTTGCCTATCGTTTTCAGATGATGGTGCCGCGATTTCCTTACTCATTTCCACAGCGTGAAATAGATGCAACAAATCCTAAACTTATAAAGGATCAAAATCGTTGTATACTTTGTAAACGCTGTATTAGAGCCATAAAAGATGAGAGCGGCAGATCCGTTTTTGCCTATCATAGGAGGAGTAATCGTGTTGAAATAAGTATCGATCCGGAAATTGGAAAGAATTTATCTGATGAACTTGCCTTGAAATCGACCGAAGTATGCCCGGTAGGGGCGCTTTTGATACGTGAAAAAGGCTTTTACGTTCCTATTGGAGAACGTAAATACGATAAATTACCAATTGGTAGTGAAATTGAAAAACAGTAATAATTATTCGATAAAAAAGGACGGTAATGAGTAAAACAATTATTGCTACTACTTCGCTAGCTGGATGTTTTGGATGCCATATGTCAATACTCGATATCGACGAACGTATTCTCGATTTGATCGATCTGGTTGAATTCAACAAATCTCCCATAAATGATATAAAAAAGTTTACAAAGAAGTGCGATATCGGACTTATTGAGGGAGGGTGTTGCAATAGCGAGAATGTGCATGTGCTAAAAGATTTCAGGGAAAATTGTAAAATTCTGATATCGTTGGGAGAATGCGCCATTATGGGCGGACTTCCGGCATTGCGAAATGGTATTCCTATCAAGGAATGCCTTGAAGAAGCATACCTGAACGGACCAACCGTAACAAGTAATACGGAAAAAATCGTACCCAACGATTCGGAAATTCCGATAATGCTCGATAAAGTATACCCGTGTCATGAGATCGTGAAAATGGATTACCATTTACCAGGATGTCCTCCAAGGGCCGATCTGATTTGGGATGCGCTGGTTGCATTAATTACAGGGAACGATTTAAAACTCCCTTATGAAGTAGTAAAATTCGATTAAAATTTAAGTATGGGACAGAAGATAACTATTGAACCTGTTACACGTGTCGAGGGGCATGGGAAGGTTACGATTCATCTCGATAATGAAGGTAAAGTAATACAAACAAGACTGCATATTGTTGAATTCAGAGGGTTTGAGAGGTTTGTGCAGGGTCGACCTTATTGGGAAGCACCTGTTCTGGTTCAACGACTTTGCGGTATATGCCCGGTAAGTCATCACCTGGCAGCGGCCAAGGCTCTCGATGTTATTGTAGGAGCAGGGACCGGCGAAGGATTATCGCCAACAGGTGAAAAAATGCGACGCCTGATGCATTACGGTCAAATATTTCAATCGCATTCACTTCACTTCTTTCACCTGGCATCGCCCGATCTGCTTTTTGGAGTCGATGCCGATCCGCTAAAGCGTAATGTCTTGGCCTTAGCCCTTGAGAATAAAGATCTCGCGGTACAGGGTGTAATGATGCGGAAATTCGGACAGGAAATAATTGCGGCAACAGCCGGGAAAAAAATTCATGGAACCGGAGCCATACCGGGAGGAATAAATAAACATCTATGGATAAAAGACAGGGACAGATTCCTCAAGGGCGATGCACCGATGAATATCGATCATATGATCAAATGGTCGAAAGCAGCACTTGAATTTTTCCACGATTATCATGAGAAGAATAAATCGGTCATCGACGAATTTGTTGAATTTCCGTCGAGTTATTTGAGCCTTGTCAGAAAAGATGGTGCTCTCGATCTCTATCATGGAGTATTGAGGGCAAAGGATAGCGAAGGAAATATTATTCTTCATGATATCGATTATCAGGATTACCTGAAATATATTGACGAGGAAGTCCGGAACTGGAGCTATATGAAATTTCCTTACCTGAAGGATATGGGTAAAAAATCGGGCTGGTATACTGTTGGCCCGCTGGCCCGGATGAATAATGCCGAATTTATCGATACGCCTCTTGCTCAAAAAGAATTTGAAAAATTCAAATCCTATTCGAATGGAAAAATGAGCCACAGACCGATGCATGCTCACTGGGCCCGCTTGATTGAAATTCTTCATGCTGCTGAAAAAATGAAAGAATTGCTGAATGATAAAGATTTACTCGAGGGTGAGCTGGTTGTAAAAGGAGATAAACTGAAAGAGGGAGTAGGTCTGCTCGAAGCTCCCAGAGGAACGCTTTTCCATCATTACCAGATAAATGACTATGATCAGATTGAGATGTGTAACCTGATAGTATCGACAACCAATAATAACCAGCCGATGAACGAGGCTGTTAATCAGGTTGCAGTGAAAATGATGACCGGTAAGGATCAAATTACCGAGCCTATGATGAATGCCGTCGAAGTAGCCATAAGGGCTTATGATCCCTGTCTGAGTTGTGCAACACATGCTTTGGGACAGATGCCTCTTGAAATATCCTTATATAGGGGAGCAGATCTAATTGACACGAAACGGAACCGATAAAGCAGATAACGAACTGCCCAAAATTTTGATATACGGTTATGGAAATCCCGGCAGGCAGGATGACGCCCTTGGAATTTTATTGATCGGGAAATTTGAAACTTGGCTCATAGAAAATAAATACTCTTTTATTGATACTGACCAGAATTATCAGTTGAATATTGAAGATGCTGAAAGTATATCGAAGTACGATTTGGTCATCTTTCTCGATGCATCGGTTGAAGAAATCAAATCAGTGCTTATTGAACCTGTTTATCCTGATCTTAAGACCGATTTCAGTATGCATTCGGTCACTCCGGCATTTGTTCTGGCACTCTCACAACAGGTTTTTCACAGGTCACCGGAAACTTACCAGATGCATATCCGGGGCTATAAGTATAAGTTTATGGAACCTGTTTCAAAAGAAGCAGAGCGAAATCTTGAGACAGCATTTAAGGAGCTTACCTCATTTATAATAAATTACATTGATACAAAAAGGGACTCATAGTCACTGCTTTTCAGCAAATTCCTTGTGATTTGTATCATGTATTAAATGAGATTTATTTATATGAATGAACTTATTACGCAACATATTAGTTTATAATTCGTTAATAACATTATTATAACTTCTTTGATGGTGTAAGAGATACTTAGTATCTTGCTTTAGGATTTAATGAAATGTTATTCTTATATATAAGTGTGCCACTAGTATGGAAAATTGGGAAAGGAAAACCATTCTTGTTGTTGAAGACGATGAGATAAGCCTTGAGTTTCTTAAGGAATTATTTGAACCCTATAAAGTCAAAATAATTGATGTGCTAAACGGGATAGAAGCCATTGAGTTATGCAAATCAAATCCCGATATAGATCTTGTACTTATGGATGTTCAGCTGCCGGTATTAAATGGCAGAGATGCCATGAAAGAAGTTAAAAAACTGCGTCCCGAACTCCCTGTAATCGCGCAAACGGCATTTGCCATGTCAGGCGATCGTGAAAAGTATCTGAGAGATGGTTTTAACGACTATATTTCCAAACCTATTAATGTACAGGAATTAATTTCAATCATCGGCAGATATTTTAAGTAACCACTAAACGTTTTGATAAATCTGTGCATAACTCTTCATTGTAATTAATGGGAAAAACTATTAGTTTTAACCTGTATTGTTAATTCTAAAGATGGTATTTATGTTACGAAAGCTGCTTATTCCAGGATTGATAATTTTTTCAGTTTATTTATCCGGTTGTAAACCGAATCGTGAAAAAAGCCAGGTTATCGATTTTGACAGTATCGATATAAATTCACAGGAAATACCTATTAATCCTCTGGATACAACGGGCGACGGATTACCTATTTTTTATAATATGTACTTATCTGTCGAATTGTCTTCGCTTTTCGAGAGTGCGGGAGCAGTTTTTACTCCCGAACTTATGAATAATGTCGACAAAACTTCCGAATATATAACCAGCTCACAACAGGCAGTAAACCTTGGAGTTTATGCTGTTGACCTTAGCTATGCCAGGGTATTCGACCAGGTTGAAATGGCCGGAAGATACTTTAATGCCATGAAGCAACTGGCTCAGGAATTAGGCATTCCGAGTGATTACTTCGAAAATACCGTGAAACGTTTCGAGCGTAATTTTACCAATAAGGATTCATTGATTATTTTAGCTAACGAAGTTTATGTAACAACTGACGAATACCTGAGGGAAAATGAACGTTACACTACAGCTGCCCTGATCATTATGGGAGGATGGGTTGAAGCCATTCATATAGCTGTCGATGT
This sequence comes from uncultured Bacteroidales bacterium, assembly GCA_964442665.1. Taxonomy (GTDB): domain Bacteria; phylum Bacteroidota; class Bacteroidia; order Bacteroidales; family UBA10428; genus UBA10428. Next base: position 13,284 of record CAYUAV010000016.1, on the reverse strand, counting down.
TGCCATTGAGAGCAGAGATGCCAATATTATTGAGCGGCTTATCGATCAGAAATATTCGTTGAATAATTTATTAATGATGCTCTCAGAACATAAAAAGAACGAAGTTGTGGCCGAGTACATTAGCCGTTTGAACGTTATTAAAAAAGAATTCGAAAAAATTGACGTTGTTTTTGATGTCGAGTTTAATCCGGCAACAGAAAGCAGCAAACAGCTTATTGATAAAGCCGTCGGACAGATAAAAGTTTTTGGCAAAAGTGTTTCAGCTTTAAGAAAAGACCTTGTGAACTGATTTCAATTTGGTATTAGCTCATGTAATCGGTATTATCAATTTTAAGCTCACTAAATCAACATTACTTCAGGAAAATACTTGGTTCAGAATACCTGTATAATCCATCGATTTTATCCAGGCAGATTTAATCTTACCCTTAAAAGATTATTGTTTCGATACTTAAACTATTCTGATACTTAATAAGGGTTGAAATAATATGTTTACGAATATTTCTATTTTTGAATAATTTAATTAACTTAATGCCAAGCCAAAGCTAAACTGTATAGTTACAGCTGAACAACAACATTGATGGATAAAGACCTGCTTTTCATTCAGACAATTCTATCGGATGAGATGATTTCTCAGGGCTTTCCACTGGTATACAAGGGTGCGCTTAGTCATGAAACAATGAAATTCTTCACGAAGATGGCTGAAGAGAAGATATCCATTCGATGTGAGAATACTTCGGTCAAGCGTAAAGTGTTTCATGTAATGGTTGAAATGTTACAAAATGTGACCCGTCATTCCGCCGATATTGATGAGGAGGGAAGTGGTAATGGTATATTTGTCATTGGCGAACGCAGAGAGTATTACTATATTATCACCGGAAATGTTGTCCCATCGTCGGTTGTGCGCGAGCTTGAAGATGTAATTGAAATGCTCAACCAACTGAATAAAAATGAGTTGAACGAATTACATAAAAAACAGATCCAGTCGGGCGAATTAAGCCTGAAAGGGGGAGCCGGCCTGGGTCTCATCGATATTATAAGAAAAACCGGAGAAAAATATGCCTACCAGTTTCTCCGGCTCGACGAGAACTACCATTTCTTTGTACTGAAAGCAACAATCAGTACAAATTCATCTTATGACTCTTTTTGATTATCTTTTTTTACGGAGGGTCAAATTGCCTGAAAATAATTTTTTCACAAAAAAATTTATTGAATACTTGCATATTTAATCAATGTTCGTAATTTTGCGAACAACAAACAAATAAATATAATAGGTATGGCATATACAATAAGTGTTGAATATAAGGAAGATGAAATCATGCTTGCCCGCTATGCAAAAGCAATGGGACATCCGGCACGAGTTGCAATCCTGAAATACCTTTCTTCAATAAATGCATGCTATTTCAGCGAGATAAACAAAGAACTGCCGATAGCAAAAGCAACAGTTTCGCAACATTTAGCGGAATTGAAAGATGCCGGACTTATCCGTGGCAGTATCGAACCTCCGAAGGTTAACTACTGTATAGATACAGATAACTGGGAGAAGGCAAAGGTAATGTTTACTTCGATTTTTGAAAATCGAATAGACTGTGTTAAGAAAGAAACTTGTTAATTAATTTATTTAACCAACCCCAAATATTTACAAAATGCAGGAAAATATAACCAGGGAAAGAAAAAAATCGGTAAAAAGGGGAATAGTATTAGCTTGCTCCGGAGCATCCGATTTAGGTGAACTCACTGATAAACTGGCCCGAAAGTTAGGGAGTAACGGAGATTATCAGATGAAATGTCTCGCTATGGTATCAGCCGATGATAAATCATTGCTGGCGTCGCTACAGAAGTCTAAAACGCTTGTTATTGACGGATGTGATCTGGATTGTGGAAGAAAGATAATGGAAGAAGCCTGGCTATCGAATTATCAATATGTCAAGCTTTCGGATCTGGGTTATATTAAAGGGCAAACAACTGTCAGCGAGGAAACAATAAACAAAATTTACAATCGAATCATCCATGGGGATGAGGATCAAAAAATTACGCATCAACATCCGGTATCTGCCATTCAGTGTGATCAGGGCAGTTGCAATATGTTTCAATTTATGTCAGCTCATGTGGGACTTAAAGTATTGCATCCTGGAGGGAAAAAATCAACTTATGAATTAATTAACAGACTGCAACTTAAAAAGCATGATAGAGTACTTGAAATTGCATGTGGAAAAGGTCGAACTGCTGTACATATGGCAAAAAAATACGGATGTCAGGTAATTGGTGTGGACATTCTTGAAAATTCGATTGATGAAGCAGTTTATTATGCAAAAAAACATGGAGTTGATCGCCTGGTTTCGTTCCGGGTTGCCAATGCCATGGAATTGCCTTTCGGTAACCAGGAATTTGATGTTACCCTTGCCCAGGCAATGTTGATTTTGGTCGACGATAAGGTAAAAGTAACCAGTGAAGCAACCCGTGTCCTAAAGAATGGAGGTCGTTCAGGCTGGCTTGAAATAAGCTGGAAAAAACAACCTACTCAGGATTTCATTCAGGCAGCAAACAAGGATATCTGTGCCGCTTGTATTTCAAATGCAGAAACTTTTGAAGGATGGGAAGAACTTTTCAGGTTAAGTGGTTATAAATCAGTTAATACATTAAGATATAATATGGATTACCGGGGGATGGCGGGAATGATGAAAGACGAAGGATTATATAATGGTCTGAAAATTATGTCCAGATTTTTTTTCAAGTCCCATATTCGGAAGCGCATGAACAGACTAAATAATTTTTTCCGATCTTATCCGGATTACACAGGTTATGGAATATATCTTGCGACTAAACAATTCAAGTATATTGTATGAAAGTATTAATACTTTGTACGGGTAATAGCTGCCGGAGTCAGATGGCTCATGGTTTTTTACAATCTTTCGATGACGATCTCTATGTTCGTTCGGCCGGAACATTTGCAACCGGGAAGGTGAATCCGCGGGCTATTGAAGTAATGAAAGAATCTGGAATTGATATAAGTGCGCATACTTCCGATCCGGTGGAGAATTATCTTAACGAGGAGTGGGATTATGTTATAACCGTATGCGATGGAGCCAGGGAAACATGTCCCTACTTTTCGGGAAATGTTAAGCACCGTATCCATATCGGATTCGAAGATCCTTCATTAGTAACCGGTCCGGATGAATATATTATAGGCGAATTTCGTCGCGTTCGTGACGGGATAAAAGATGCCTTTTGGCGGTTTTATTCTGAAAATATTAAAGGGAATGATGCCTAGCTTAAATCCGACGGTATTGGTGCCCTTAGTGTCGAAGGTACCCGGTGTATCTGCAAAATGGAATATTAAGGATTATCTGGGCACTTTTAAAGTTCGCTGGGGAATTAAACGTAATTTTTACACGGTCGATCCGGGAATATACAAAATAGGTAATCCCGATCGGAATTCGGATATTTTTGTTTCTGCCAACTACAAACTATCTTTTGATATACTGAGGAAAAATCTTGAAGGCATAAGTGCCTGGATACTTGTACTTGACACAAAGGGTATAAATGTGTGGTGTGCGGCAGGTAAAGGCACTTTTGGAAATAATGAACTCATACGGCGTATAAGACTTACTTCTTTAAACGAAATTGTCTCACACAGACGGATAATTCTGCCGCAACTGGGTGCAGTTGGCATAGCGGCTCATATCATTAAAAAACAAACCGGATTTAGGGTAATATACGGTCCTGTAAGGGCTTCGGATATACCCGAATTTATTTCAGACGGGTATAAGGCAAATCAGCACATGCGAACAGTACAGTTCAATCTTTATGACAGGCTTAAACTGATTCCCGTTGAACTGATCGTCAATAAGTTTTATCTACTAGGTGCACTTCTCATTGCAATTTTTATTTCCGGTTTTCGTACGGGGGGATATGCATTGAGTGAGGTTATTACCCAATTACCGGATTCAATTCTTTATGTGCTTGCAGCATACGCGTCCGGACTTTTCCTTGCTCCATTGCTTTTACCCTATATTCCGGTGCGGAGTTTTGCGCTGAAAGGATTCTTTACGGGAGCTGCAACCTACCTGGTCATCATCATAGCGGATGGATTTTCGGGAAACCTGCCGGAAATTATTTTCTGGTTTTTCATGTTCACTGCAGCTTCATCGTTTTTGACACTGAATTTTACAGGGGCTTCAACCTATACATCCCTGTCGGGTGTGAAGAAGGAGATGAAGTATGCAATTCCTGCGCAAATCAGTTTTATTATAGCAGGAATTATATTATTGGTCGTCCACAGATTGTTTGATATAAACTTTTTAATACAAAGATATAACTGAAGGATACGGTCACACTCGAACTGGATGTGACGAAATGCAACGGATGTGCCATGTGTACGATAGTTTGTCCGCATGATGTATTTGAGCTTACAAATAAAAAAGCTTCTATTACAAATCGCGATAAGTGTATGGAATGTGGTGCCTGTGCCCGGAATTGCCCGGAAGAGGCAATTTATGTCAGGACCGGAGTAGGTTGTGCAGCAGGTATATTGAATGGTATATTACAAAATACTGAACCAGCTTGCGGCTGTTCTGAAGGTAGATCGGGTTGCTGTTAATACATTAAGTGCATGAAAAAATTATCGTTTATCGATCGCTATTTAACAATATGGATCTTCCTTATCATGTTTCTTGGCGTTATCGTCGGCTATTTGTATCCTGGTATTGCCGGGTTCTGGAATAGATTTCAGAAAGGAACGACCAACATTCCCATTGCTTTCGGATTAATTGTAATGATGTATCCCCCGCTGGCAAAGGTTCGATACGAAGAATTAGGCGATGTTTTTCGGAATGGCAGGATTTTAGCTCTTTCACTGGTTCAGAATTGGATTATCGGTCCACTCTTAATGTTCGTTCTTGCGATTCTCTTTCTGCACGATTATCCGGAATATATGGCCGGACTCATCTTAATTGGATTGGCAAGATGTATTGCTATGGTTATTGTTTGGAATGACCTGGCCGGAGGAGATACAGAATATGCTGCAGGACTTGTTGCTTTCAATTCAATCTTTCAGGTATTGTTTTTTTCACTTTATGCTTATATATTTCTTACTATACTTCCCGGTCTAATTGGTCTGCAGAGTTTCCGGGTCGCCATTACTATCGGACAAATAGCCAAAAGTGTATTCATATATCTTGGCATTCCTTTTTTGGCCGGATTTCTGACACGTTTTATGCTCATTAAACTTAAGGATAAGAAGTGGTATCATGATACTTTTATTCCCCAAATTAGTCCGTTAACATTACTTGCTTTGCTTTTTACAATATTTGTTATGTTTTCTTTTAAAGGAGGGGATATTGTGAAGATACCTCTGAATATGATCAGAATTGCCATTCCGCTCATCATTTACTTCGTGGTCATGTTTCTGGTTTCTTTTTTCATGGGAAAAAAACTTCATGCCAATTATCCGGTTACTACAACAATTTCATTCACAGCCGCCAGTAATAATTTTGAACTTGCAATTGCAGTAGCCGTTGCTGTTTTTGGAATTAATTCGGGTGAAGCATTTGCAGCAGTGATTGGTCCGCTGGTTGAAGTTCCTGTATTAATAAGCCTTGTGAATGTGGCATTATATTTTCAAAAGAGATTTTTCTGAGCGGTTCCTGATCGGTTAGGCGGAAAGGAGGGAAATACCGGCAATAATACATTCGGCATTATCGTAAAGAAAATCACAATTTTATTTCACCTGATTCGTAACTCATCGATAAGTATTATATTTGCAGCAGATTTTGAAAACCTTTAATTTAATAAATCATGAAACTTGTAACTAAGACCCTCGTTGTATTAGCAAGTATTTTAATTATCACATCCGCATGTCGTCAGTCGACACAAAAGGGTGTTGAACAAGGTACCGACCTGGAAATGTTAGAGCAGGGCGATATCGAAAAAGATATACAGGAAATTGCGAATCCGCTTCCCGAACCTTTCGTAGTATATTCCATGCTCGAAGATATCGGTGCCTCATATCTGGGCAAGATTTTAAACTCACCTGATAATGCCGATACATATTTCACTCAAAAGAGTAAAGCGGTAAATATCGGTGTTTATGCCGCTGATTTGGCCTATGCCGTGACCTATAATAAAAAGGAAGATATCAAAACATATTCTAAAGTCCTGAAATCCATACTCGATGATCTTGGGATAAGTATTGATTATACCGCACTTCAGGATGAAGCAATGAAGCAGAAACTTATGGAAAAAGATTCTCTGGTTGATTATATCAGTAAAGTATATTTCGATACCTATACCTTCCTCTATAAAGAAAGCACTCCGTCGTTATCAGCGCTTATGGCAGCAGGTGCCTGGGTTGAGGGTTTATATATCGCGACACATATTTCTGAAGACACCTTTCAGAATTATGATATTGTCAAGATCATATATAATCAGGGAAAATCGCTTGGCGTACTGATTGATTTTATGGACAAATTCAAAGATGATGAAATGGTTGTCAGCTTACAGAATGCTTTTAAAAAATTAAAAGCACTTTACGACGAAGCTGGTGATAGCCTTACCAAGGAGCAACTCGAAAATATTGTTACCACAATTGAGACCATTCGAGACAGTATAACTTCGTAAAATACATATAAAAAATTTTAAGGGTGTGTCATAAGTCTCCGAAGAGTTAAGGGGGAGACACAGAGAATAGGGACAATGCACAATACATAGTCAATAATGATCAGATTGATTGCCTGACAGGAGTCGGGCTTAGTTATTCTTCCTTTATAGTGTTTTGAATTTACTTTGTTGAGACTGTCTCATTTCATTTTTCATAATCATCGATATGGATGAATCGGTACTCCAGGCTTTAATGCGTTTGTTTGCAATTGTTGCCAGTGTGAGCGACGAGGGTTTTGCGACCAACGAAAGGGATGTACTGGTTGAATATTTGCAACGACAGTTTAGCGCAGAGTTTATTGAAAGATACCTGAATTACTTTGATCAGTTCATAAAAGAATATCATCTTGACACACAAATTTCGTCCAATAAAGAAGCTGAGAATCGCAAAAACATTATTAACAACCAGTGCGATAAGCTCAATAAAGCACTGGAACAGCCTCAGAAAATTTTTATTCTGGTTTTTTTGCTGGATTTTATTAATAAAGGAGAAAAAATTTCAACCGGTGAACTGGAATTCTTAAAAGCTGTTGTTGAAAATTTGCATATCAGCAATGACGAATTTGAAGATACTCTTGCCTTTACATTCGATCGCATTGAAAAGATTAAACACAAATCGAATTTACTTTTCATCGACAGTGATTCAAAAGTTCCTGATAAGAAGATAAAACATTTACATATCGATAAAATTCAGGGCCTGATTAAAGTATTGCATATTAACAGTACCAATACGTATGTACTTCGCTATGATGGTTTTCAAATACTGACACTTAACGGACATATAATAAAATCGAACCGGAATTACATCTGGGCAGTAGGTTCGGTATTAAAAAATTCCCGGTTTGGTTCAATATACTATACATGGATAGCAGGAAGATTTATCCAGGCAACTACGAAAACTAATTTTGTCTTCGAGGCAAAGAATATTGAATTCTCATATGGAAACAGTCCGAATGGCATTAAAAGGTTTTATCTGAACGAAGAGTCGGGTCGTTTAATTGGCATTATTGGAGGGAGCGGCAGCGGAAAATCCACTTTGTTGAAGGTTTTAAGCGGTGTACTGAAACCACGGAGCGGTTCAATCCTGATTAATGGTTTCGATATTCACAAAAATCATGATGAACTTAAAGGTGTGATAGGCTATGTACCTCAGGACGATGTACTCATCAAGGAACTTACCGTTTTTGAAAACCTGTATATCAATGCTCGTCTCTCCTTCAGCGATAGCAACGAAACCGAAATTGTAAGGATTGTTGAAGAAGCGCTTCAGAGCTTCGATCTTGTCGAAGCCCGCGATCTGCGTGTTGGTGATGCGCTAAGCACATACCTGAGCGGGGGCCAGCGGAAACGATTGAATATTGCTCTGGAACTTATACGTGAACCCTCGGTACTTTTTGTCGACGAACCCACAAGCGGATTATCGTCAGCCGATTCGGAGAAAGTTATGAACCTTTTAAAACGGCAGACATTCAAGGGGAAACTGGTATTTGCGAATATGCACCAACCATCATCGGAAATATTTCGTTTGCTCGACAAGCTGCTTGTTGTCGATCAGGGAGGAAGGGTGATCTATTACGGGAATCCTCTGGATGCAATAAATTACTTTAAAAGAGCTATAAAACATGTGGATGCGGAAGAAAGTGAATGCCTGACCTGCGGCAATATTGAAGTTGATCAGATACTCAGAAACATCGAGGCCCGTGTAGTTGATGTTAACGGTCGGTTAACCCGGAAAAGGAAAACATCGCCTGAGGAATGGTATAAATTATATAACGAACGTATCGACCCTTTGATCCAGAAGATCAAAAGACCGTTTACAAATGTAATTCCACAAAGCCTGTATCATATTCCATCGCGATGGAAACAGATTCGCATTTTCTTTAAAAGGGATATCCTGGCTAAGATAAAAAATGAGCAATATCTGATAGTTACCCTGCTCGAAGCCCCGGTACTTGGCCTTTTACTTTCGTTCTACACGCGCAGTGCCAGAGATGCTTCCGGTGTTTTGACCGATTACTCTTTCGGACTGAATGAAAATTTACCGGCTTATCTTTTTATGGCTGTTATTGTTGCTTTATTTCTTGGACTTGTTATCAGTGCCGAAGAAATATTTCGTGACAGGAAACTCCTGGAGAGGGAACGATTTCTTAGCTTAAGTCGTTTCAGTTACCTGACATCGAAAGTTTCAGTACTGTTTATCATTTCTGCTTTGCAAATGCTACTTTTCATTTCAATTGGCAACAGCATTCTCGAGATAAGAGGCATGGCCTGGCGCTATTTTCTGATACTTTTTTCCACATCGTGCTGGGCAAACATCATCGGACTGAATATTTCATCCGGATTCAAATCCGTTGTAACTATCTATATTCTGGTCCCGCTAATACTTGTGCCTCAACTATTATTCAGCGGGGTTGTGGTCGATTTTCATAATCTGAACCGAGCAATTTATACGGCTAAGTATGTCCCTCGTATCGGTGATAGCATGACTTCCCGATGGGCCTATGAAGCACTTGTGGTTACACAGTTTAAAGACAATGTGTATGAACGGCCGATATTTAAGCAGGATTTCGTAATGAGTGACGCTATGTATCAGAAAGCCTATGTTATCCCGGCTCTCAGGGAATTGATCAATGAGCTGCCGGATGTGACCGACAGCAGCTCAATGAATAACGACAGGTCAATCATTACGAATGAAGTATCAGAGATTGGTAAGGAATTGAATTTGGTACCGTCCAATGCTTTGGATACGTTTTCCGACTTTAGGTATTATAAACCTGTCAAAAATGATCTCCTCCTGTTTCTCGACAGGGCCTGGTCAAGGTACCATTCCATGTACCTGAAATCAGTAGCACAGCGGGAAAGATTTCTTACTAATAAATATAACGATGATAAAGACCTCCTGATAAAGACAAAACGTTTATACTTCAACGATAAGCTGGAAAGTCTGGTCAGAAATGAAAAGGAATTATCAGAATATATCATTTATAATAATGAATTTGTTCGTATGCGCGACCCTATTTTTACGCCTCCCGGATCAAACCGTGGCAGAGCCCATTTTTATGCTCCCTATAAAAAAGTTATCGGATTAAAGATTGACACTTTCTGGTATAATATTCTGATTATCTGGTTATCAGCTTTTGTTTGGAGTGTCATACTCTATTACGATATATTACGAAAATTGATCCGGTACTTTGAAAATATTCAACTGCAACGATTTAACAGGAGGATATTAAATATTCTTAAACAATACGAAACCCGCCGCTGAGAGATCTTTAATAAGTGGAAGAGATAAAAAGGAAGGCTTTGTTTATGAGCCTTCTATTTCAATCGGGATTTATTATTTCTTTATCTGATGATACGCCTGTAACAGATCTTCTTTAATATCGTCTATATGTTCAATACCTACCGAAATACGTAGCTGACCCGGTTCAACTCCTGTCGACTTTTGTTCTTCCAGTGAAAGTTGTTCATGAGTGGTTGAACTTGGATGAATAATGAGTGTCTTGGCATCGCCAACATTTGCCAGATGGCTGATCAGCCTGACATTATTGACCATATTATCGGCTGCTTCTCTGCCGCCTTTAATTTTAAAAGTTAAGACGCCGCCAAATCCCTTTTTCAGGTATTTTCCGGCCAGATCATAATATGGACTGGTTTTTAAACCGGGATAATTTACCTCTTCGACCCAATCCTGCTTTTCAAGCCATGAAGCCAGTTCAATGGCATTTTGTGTAATACGGTCGAGTCGAAGCGACAAGGTTTCCAGTCCCTGAAGAAGCAGGAAGGCATTAAAAGGACTTAAAGCGTTTCCGTAATCGCGGAGCCCTTCTACTCTTGCCCTGATAATAAACGCAATATTTCCGAAAGGACTATCGGCACCAAATACATCCCAGAATTTTATTCCATGATATCCTTCCGAAGGTTCGGTAAACTGGGGAAATTTTCCGTTGTTCCAGTTGAAATTGCCGGCGTCGATTATAACACCGCCAATACTGGTTCCATGGCCTCCAATCCATTTGGTGGCCGATTCCACGACTATATTGGCTCCATGTTCAATAGGACGAAACAGGTATCCTGCTGCTCCGAATGTATTATCAACTATTAATGGAATTCCATGTTTATGTGCTATTTCGTCTATGGCATCAAAATCGGGTATATTAAATTTGGGATTACCAATAGTTTCGAGATAGATTGCCTTCGTTTTTTCATCAATAAGTCGTTCAAATGCCGCTGGTTCATCACCTTCTACGAATTTTACGTGTATGCCAAGCCTTTTAAATTGTACTTTAAACTGATTGTAGGTGCCTCCATACAAATATGAGGTTGAAATAAAATTATCACCTGTCTCCAGAATATTTGTCAGAGCGATGAATTGTGCCGATTGTCCGGATGAAGCAGCCAGGGCCGCAATACCTCCTTCCAGTGCAGCCATACGCTTCTCAAAAACATCGGTGGTTGGGTTCATAATACGGGTATAGATGTTGCCAAATTCTTTAAGTCCGAAAAGACTGGCAGCGTGCCGGGAGTCCTTGAACAGATATGAGGTAGTCTGATAAATAGGTACTGCACGCGCAAGAGTTTCATCAACTTCTTGTCCGGCATGCAGTTGCAGGGTTTCAAATCGATAATTTTGAGCCATAATACTATAAATTTTGGGATTAATAATTCGAAAAATGAATGAGTAAAAAGATAAAAGAGAAGAGGATTGTTGTACTAGCTACAACAACAGCACATGCACATGGGAAGGAATGCCTTGGGGGTGCAAAAATTTTCTATCTTCAAAATAGTTGTGAGCATGTAGCTGTATATTTTGGGTAAAGATAGGGAATTCTTACTCACACCAACAAACAAATCCTGTTAAAAATAGTAAAGGATATTTTAGTCTTAATTAGAAGATTAATTTATCACTCGTATTTTATTTACAGAATTTCTCGTTAAAGTATTGATTACTATTTAGATAATATTTAATTTTACACATTCAAATTTGAATTTCTAATAAAAATCATAACACTTTTCATAAATTTTTACTATTTATGCATTGAAATTACTGGTTGACCGCCTGATATTTATCCTTCATACAAATCCGATAAATTAATGATCTGATATGTTATCAGATTTTCTTGATTTATTTTTTATTGGTAAATACACGATTATGGCTAAAGTTCGAGGTGCGATTGTAGTTGATATCGAGAAGTGCAAAGGATGTGAAGTCTGCATCGAATCATGCCCGACTCATGTTATAAATATGGCTCCGACAGTTAATGGAAAGGGATACAGATATGCTTATATGGAAAATCCTGAAAACTGTACAGGATGTGTCAATTGCGCCATCGTATGTCCCGATGGCGTAATTACCGTATACAGGAAAAAAATTGAAGCTGAAATATAAAACTTCATGGGTGATTTTAAATTGCTAAAGGGTAACGAGGCTATTGCCGAAGCCGCTATACGGGCCGGAGCGGATGCTTATTTCGGCTATCCGATAACTCCCCAGTCGGAAGTTATTGAGTATCTGACATTGCAGGAACCTCACAAACGTACAGGTATGGTTGTATTACAGGCCGAAAGTGAGCTTGCTGCCATCAATATGGTTTATGGAGCTGCGAGCACAGGAAAAAAAGCTATGACCAGTTCGTCCAGTCCGGGAATTAGTTTAAAGATGGAAGGAATATCATACCTGGCAGGTTCGGAGTTGCCATGTCTTGTTGTCAATATTGTACGCGGAGGACCCGGACTGGGAACAATCCAGCCTTCGCAATCCGATTATTTTCAGGCAACCAAGGGGGGAGGACACGGTGATTACCGTATTATCGTGCTAGCGCCTGCTTCTGTTCAGGAAATGTCTGATTTTGTGAAGCTGGGATTCGATCTTGCTTTTAAATACAGGATGCCGGCAATGATCCTGTCCGATGGTCTGATCGGACAAATGATGGAAAAAGTTGAACTTTTTGAACCGGTGCCCCGGAATACAGAGTTTGATCAATCATGGGTAGTTACCGGGAAAACCCCGGATCGTGAAAGAAATATCATAACCTCACTCGATCTGGATCCGCTTAAGATGGAGAAGCACAACCATGATCTGCAGGCTAAATACAAACGTGTTCAGGAAAATGAGGTTCGGTACGAATTGATCGATTGTGACGATATTGACTATTTACTTGTAGCGTACGGATCATCAGCCAGAATATGTCAGAAAACTCTTAAGCTGGCCCGGGAAAAAGGTATTAAAATAGGTTTGTTGCGACCTATTACGTTATATCCATTTCCTGGTAAGATAATTGCCCGATTTGCCAGTGAAGTAAAAGGAATACTTTCGGTGGAATTAAATGCCGGGCAAATGGTGGAAGATGTTCGGCTTGCTGTTGAAGGTAAAGTGCGTGTTGAACATTACGGACGACTTGGAGGGGCGATTCATTCTCCCGAAGAAGTACTCGAAAATTTTGAAACAATATTCTTATAAGGAAAATGATGGAAAAAACTGTAGTTTTAGACGAAATAATATCTGAAGAGAATCTGGTTTACAGGAAAACTCCCTGCATGACCGATGCAGTGCTTTCCTTTTGTCCCGGCTGCGGACATGGAGTTATTCATCGTTTATGTATGGAAGTAGTTGAAGAGCTGGGTATATGG
>CAYUAV010000015.1:0-17947 GCA_964442665.1 uncultured Bacteroidales bacterium | reverse complement strand
ATTTGCGGGAAATGATTAAACAGCGGGAGGAATTCGTACGTATCATTTCACACGACTTACGTTCGCCTTTTATTGCTATCAGCGGTTTTGCCGAAATTATTCTGCATGATGAAAACTTGACTCAGCAACAAAAAGAATCGCTTAAAAAAATAATTGAGTCAGTAAATTACAGTCAGGAGTATTTCAATAAATTATTAAGTTGGGCAAAACTTGAAGCCGGAGATATCGAACTGAATAAATCTGAAATTGATGTATCGCGGCTGATAAATTCCTGTTTTCAATTTCATCAGTCTAAAGCCGATAATAAGAAAATCAAATTAATAAATAATCTTGAAGAGAAGAGCCCGGTTTATGCTGATGAGATCTTTTTCCGGCAGGTAATCGATAATCTGATTAATAATGCCATAAAGTTTACGTCGGCCGGCGGACATGTATCATGTGATTCCGATAAATCAGATGACGTTATAAGATTAATTATTTCAGATAACGGAATTGGTATGCCTCAGCATTATACTCCGGATATAATGTCATCGATGCATAGGCTGGATTCTCGCAGAGGCACCCAAAACGAAAAGGGTACCGGAATAGGCTTGGGAATCTGTAAAAAAATATTGGATGCACACGGATTCGGCTTCACATTCGGGACTAATACCGAGGGAGGAACTGATTTTATTATATCGATAGAAACCAAAAAATAAAAAACATAGTTTCATTTATCAGGAGGAATCTCACTATCGCCTTAATACGAAAAGAACTACCAGTATAATCCATGAAATGAACAGTAAGACCGAGAAAATAATCAGGCTGGTTTTAAACCGTAGTTTATCTTTTTGAAGCGATTGAATTTTTAATAGGTTATTAATTTTTGTGGTCACATTTTCTTTGGCAAAACTATCTTTAACAATATAATCGAACGCACCATTCTTTATAGCTTCAATGGCTATTTCAATACTGTGCTGACCCGACAGAAATATAAATTCGATGGTCGGGTGTTGTGATTTCACTTTTCGGATTGTATCAAGACCATTCATGCCCGGTAAATCATAATCCTGTATAATGATATCGGGTTTTTTCCGCGATAGTGCTGATAACATTTCTTCTGAAGAATTAAAACCCTCAACACAGGTAAATCCCTGTTTTTCCAAAAACATATTAATCATGCTGTTAACAGGTGGATCGTCTTCAACGATATAGATTGTCTGGTTTTTTTTCATTGGGATTATGCTTTATCAGTAAGTTACAAATAATCACTGAAACTTTCAATATTTTGATTTTGATGTGATTGATTTCTGTAGTCAGGTCTGTGAGTTATTGTTAGTCTAACAAGATAAACAACTCTCACAATAGGAGATCATTGATTTTAAAATAATTATAAGAAATAATACAAAACTTACAGATTTATCGAAGTGCAAAGTTTTTACCCAGGTATACTTTCCTTACCTGTTCATCGTGAGCCAGATCATAAGCTGTGCCGGCCTTCATGATTTCACCTTCGAACAACAGGTATGCCCTGTCGGTTATTGATAGCGTTTCATGAACATTGTGATCGGTTATGAGAATTCCTATATTTTTTTGTTTGAGTTTGGAAACAATGTCCTGGATATCCTCAACAGCAATAGGATCTACTCCGGCAAAGGGTTCATCCAGGAGAATGAACTTCGGGTCGATTGCCAGGGCACGGGCAATTTCAGTTCGTCGCCGTTCACCACCCGACAATTGTATGCCAAGACTCTTACGAATCTTCTGCAAGCCAAATTCAACGAGTAACGATTCAACACGGTCACGCTGTTCTTCTTTTGACAGTTTGGACATTTCAAGTACGGCTTTCAGATTATCTTCGACAGATAATTTTCTGAACACCGAAGCTTCCTGTGCAAGATATCCGATGCCTTTCTGAGCACGACGGTATACAGGCTCGCGGGTAATTTCTTCATCATTAAGGAAAATCTTACCGCTATTCGGAGCTATAAGCCCGACGATCATATAAAATGAAGTAGTTTTGCCGGCGCCATTAGGTCCGAGAAGACCAACAATCTCACCCTGTTCCACATCGACGGATACATCCTTAACTACAGTGCGATTACGATAGCGTTTTATCAGGTTTTCCGTTCGAAGTATCATTCCATAATTTGTTTAAAATGCCAAATGTAACAAAGTTTCGTAATTATTTTTTTTAATGCTTAGCTATAAAAACGCAATTATATAGGATTATAGTGTTAACTGGAGTACAACACGCAAACCGAAAACCTGGATATCAGAATTATTTACTCTTCGGTAATCGGAGATATAATCTTTACTGATATAGGAAAAGCGCCACATGGCATCAATTCTGATGATGTTCAGAATGTTCTCAATTCCGATCCCGGTTTCAATATACGGTTTAGACAACGGAGAAAGGCCGTTCGGAAAATTCATTACATTCCGGTTTGCAGGGCTTAGGTTGCCAATAAGAATTTTACCATTGATCACTTCCCTGAGCTTTAACCAGCGTAACAATGGGATATGATTGAAAAAGAATCCCTGGAAATGATGCTCCGCCCATAGAATCAGATATTCATCGCTGACAAACTCATAGTAATTCATCATATTAAAAGCATAAGGATCGTAAGCATAGGTTTCGTTACCATCGTGCAATTCCAGGAGCGGGTAGGGAAGATTCCCGAATATTTTTCCCCCGGTGAGCCGGTAGCGCAAGTATCCTAATGGATTAATTTCAACTTTATCGGAAATTTGCAGTTTGATTTTATAATACTCATACTCGCTGTTGAAAACGCCTTTCGGGCCAAAAGTCAGATCGAGATCCAGAGCAGGATAAATCGAACCTAAGCTGGAACGTTCGAATTTACCGAGCAAAAACTTTTCACGGTAGGCAAAATGCGTATTCAGTGTTATTTCAGTCGATGAAAGATTGCTGACTGATATTTCTTCATCATTTCTGCTAATGATAAACGGGACATGTTCTGTTGGAAAAACTGTCTGTGTCCGGAAAGTAAGCGTATTTGAAAATCCCTGGAACCATTCCCGCTCAAATTAAAGTTTATACTGATCGACCTTAGTCAGCTTATAATTCAGGTTTCGGCGCAGGATAGTAGTCAGAATATTATCATCGAGAAAGGCATTCTGACTTTTGCCCAATTGGCGCATATCATGATAATAGGAAAAACTCAGACGTATCCTTGGATTAACGTCGAATATGTAATCAGCCAGGGCACCATACTTCCATCGCTCATCTTTCAAACCGTATGCAACATGTCCGCCAAACCTGATATGTTCACTGAAATCAGGACTCGTTCGTCCGCCAAATCGAAACCGGTTTCCTTCAATAGGATTATTACTGTAAAAGGTATAGTAAGGTCCAAATTCGACCGGACCGGTTACCCAGTAATAATCAAACAGTAAATCGACCAGTTTATAGATTCTCTTAAAGGTTGGAACCTGAATAACAGAATCGACCATTTTATAAATACCTTCCTCTTCATTCGTTAACTCGGTTTTACGGTTTTTATTCCAATACGTACTATCCTTTCTCAGATCTTCATCATTAACATAGGTATCGGTTCGCAGGTTCACTATACTGTCAGGCAAAGGCTGATTTAAAACTACTTCGTCGTAGATCGAGGTCTTTTTACCAAAAAAACCCGTCGATTTATCGGTTATGTAAAAATCGAGCAGCAATTCTTCTTTGGTCAGAAACCAGGTTGAATCATCTATTCGTTTATATTCATTTATAGCGATCAGATCATTCAGATAATTAATATTTACATCCGGTGAAACACGCAGCTGAACTTTTTTTATGGCAAAGGAAGTATCGGCTACCCAGAAATAACCATAGAATGTGCGTTCCAGTTTACGTTTGGGCTTGAACGATATCTTGAAACACCATGTATCATCGATCATAGAACTATCTTCCAGAACATATTTGTAATAGGCGCGCCCGAAATCGGCAATGGGGCTTATAAATCCCGGTTCAAAAAGGGTAATGAAATTGTCGTAAATATTAAGCCGCTGGTACATTTTGCCGGAAAACTGGGAAATGGTATTGTTTTGGATTCCACTTATTTTAAAGGCTTCGATAACTTCACGCTCGACAGAAGGATTCTTCTGATAGTAAAATCGTGAAACACTCTCTGAAATAAGTACCGGCAAGTAATTTTTACCAAATACTTCCGAGCTGTCCATGTTATTAAATACAAAATCAAAGTTCTTAATTACCCAGCGGTCTTTTAACTTTTCACCCACATTATTCATATCGAGCTGAAGCTTATTGTACGATCGATACTGGTAAGAGGAAAATCGTTCAGGATTGTTGAATTTTTTATTTGCCGAAATATTTCTTAAAACCTGGAATGCCGGATTTTCGCCCGGTCTGACGACTACTTCGTCGATACTTAGGCGTGCCGGCATGAGTTGAAAATGAATTATCTGCTGCATTCCTTTTTTAACCGGCATAGCTTGTGGTTCGTATCCCATACATGAGGCAATAAGTGAGTCGGTTGCATATTGACTTTCGAGAAAGTAGATACCGTCAAAATTACTTATTGTACCTGATGTACTGTTTTTAAAAACAATATTTACAAAAGGAATGGGTTCGCCGGTTTCACCGTCAGAAACCGTTCCTCTGACAATAGTTTTTTGTGCCGACAGCGTTAAAGTACTTAACAGAAATATAATGCTTAGCTGGATTTTCACGATTAATTAGTTTGTCTTGTAATCCTGAGGATTATACTTTCGGACTCAATGGGTTCACCCTGGTTTCTCTTTACATACAAGGATTTCAAATTAATCAGCATTTTGTATCTCTAGTTTTTTAACAACTCTCTTACTAATACCGATACTTACCTCATAAAGTAGAAGTAAGGGCAATGAAACAAGTATCTGGCTAAAAACATCGGGTGGCGTAATTATGGCGGCAACAACCAGGATGACGATAAATGCGTGTCTGCGATATTTTTTCAGAAAACCTGGTGTCAGAAGTCCTATTTTGCTGAAGAAAAGCACGATCATAGGCAACTCAAACATCACGCCGGCGGCCAGGCAAATACTTGCAACAAGCGATACATACGACATGAGCTGTATGTCGTTTATTGCCAGATCCGAAACCTGGTAATTGTACAGAAAGTTAATGGATAAGGGACAGATAATATAGTATCCAAAAAGTACCCCGACAAAAAACAATGAAGAAATAGCCAGCACAGCACCACGGGCAATATGTAATTCGTTGCTATAGAGAGCAGGTTTAACAAATCGCCAGAATTCCCAGAATATATAAGGGAAAGCTAATACCAATCCGGCAATCAGAGATATTTTAATATGAGCCATAAACTGTCCTGCCATTTGTATATTTTGCAGTTTTATTGGTTCTGAGTTGATACATAAAACATTTGTATGAAGAAATGTGTTTTTACCCAGATAACACAACCATCGGCTCATCACAAAATCAGATTCGCTTGGCCCGAGTAAAATAATATCAAATACTACACGTTTAAAGATAAATGCAACAATACCTATCAGAATAACTGCTACAGCCGACCGAACAATATGCCATCTCAATGCTTCAAGATGCTCAAGAAAAGTCATTTCTTCCTTAGGATTCCCGGCGCTCATCAAAAATAAGTTTAGATCGCAAACATAAGCAAGGTTCGGCATATATTCCTAAACAAAATTGAAAATACATTAAAACATTTTTTAATGACAAAAAAATTTTGCGGAGGTTGATGATAATTTTAATTATTCCTGATTTTTATTAGTAACAAAACTGTAAAATAGTGTTTTTTGTGAAGGTTTTATACTTTAAGATTACCGTGACATATAGTGACTGTTTGAAAAAAACTTAGTATTTTTAGGAGAGAATGATAGCGCATTTGGAAAGTCTTGATATAATGAATTCTATAATAAACCTTTTAAATAGTAAAGCGTATATAGAAAAGATTTTCCAAAATTGGCTGTGGGAAAATATCTTCTCGTCATAATATTTGCTTGAAATGAGTGTTGGTGCAGATATTTCTTTGAGCGATGTTTTAAAAAAGCATTTCGGTTTTACCAGCTTTAAAGGCAATCAGGAATTAATAATCAGGAATATTCTCGCAGGGAGAGATACCTTTGTTCTGATGCCCACCGGTGGAGGTAAATCGTTATGCTATCAATTACCCTCATTATTACTCGAGGGTACGGCAATTGTCATTTCTCCGCTTATAGCCCTTATGAAAAATCAGGTTGATGCAATGCGTAGTTTCAGCGAAGAAGACGGAGTTGCACATTTTCTTAATTCTTCATTAGTAAAGAGTCAGATAAACCAGGTGAAGACCGATGTTATCGATGGTAAAACAAAATTGCTGTATGTTGCGCCCGAATCGTTGACCAAGGAAGAGAATATTAATTTTCTGAATCAGGTAAAAGTATCGTTCTATGCCGTTGACGAAGCTCACTGTATTTCGGAGTGGGGTCACGATTTCAGGCCTGAATACCGGCGAATCAGGCCCATAATAAATAAAATCGGAAGAGCTCCCATAATTGCTCTTACGGCAACTGCTACCCCCAAGGTTCAGCACGATATACAGAAAAACCTGGAAATGCTTGATGCTAATGTTTTCAAATCATCTTTCAGAAGAGAAAACCTATATTATGAAATCCGCCCGAAAAAGAATGCAATTAAGGAAATTATCAAATACATTAAGAATAATCACGGGAAATCGGGAATTATTTATTGTTTAAGCAGGAAAAAGGTTGAAGAGCTGGCTGAGACCCTTAAGGTAAACGGAATTAAAGCACTTCCCTATCATGCCGGTATGGACGCAGTTACGCGTACATCAAACCAGGATAAATTTCTCATGGAGGATATCGATATTATTGTGGCCACTATTGCATTTGGAATGGGAATTGACAAACCCGATGTACGCTTTGTAATGCATTACGATATTCCAAAAAGTCTGGAAGGCTATTATCAGGAAACCGGTCGTGCAGGACGCGACGGTGGTGAAGGGAAATGCATTGCTTTTTATAGTTACAAGGATATACAGAAACTTGAAAAATTTATGCAGGGCAAACCGGTTGCCGAACAGGAAATAGGCAAACAATTATTGCTCGAAACGGTTTCCTATGCCGAATCTTCGGTTTGCAGGCCTAAACAATTGCTTAATTATTTTGGTGAAGAAATGCCGGGACAGTGTGACAACTGTGATAATTGCCTGAATCCAAAAAAGCAATTTGAAGGTAAGGATGATATTGTACTCGTGCTGCAAACCGTATTGGATGTTAAAGAAAAATTTAAAGCCGACCATATTGCCAATATTCTTGTGGGGACGAAAACACAAGCCATTAAAGCCTATAAGCATCATCAACTTGAACAATTTGGAGCAGGAAGCGAACACGATTCGAAATATTGGAATGCGGTTATACGTCAGTCACTTATTGCGCGGTTTCTTACCAAAGAAATTGAAAACTATGGATTGCTAAAGATTGAAGAAAGAGGTCTTGAATTTTTAAAAAAACCCACTTCATTTATGCTGTCAGAGGATAATGAATATCCCGACACTGATGGCGACGATATAATTGTTAATGTTCAGGGAGGTTCGGGAGCGGCCGACGAAGAATTATTCAGCATATTGAAAGATTTGCGGAAGAAAATCTCGAAGCAGCTGAAAGTCCCACCCTTTGTCATATTTCAGGATCCTTCACTCGAAGATATGTCCGTTCAATATCCGACAAATCTCGACGAATTACAAAATATTACTGGCGTTGGCACAGGGAAGGCAAAACGTTACGGAAAGGAATTCGTCGACCTGATAAAAAAATATGTCGAAGAAAAAGAAATCGAACGGCCGCAGGATATGGTAGTTAAATCGGTAGTCAATAAATCCGGTTTAAAAGTTTACATAATCCAGAGCATCGACCGAAAAATCGGGCTCGATGATATCGCAGCGGCAAAAGGTCTGGAAATGGATCAACTCCTCGACGAGATCGAGGCTATTATTAATTCCGGTACCAAATTAAATATCGACTACTTTATCGATGAGGTCATGGAAAAAGAGCGCCAGGAGGAAATTTTCGAGTACTTTAAAGAGGAAGCCGAAACCGAATCGATTGAAGACGCCCTGCAGGAATTGGGTGAAGATGAATACAACGAAGAAGATATCAGACTTATTCGCATTAAATTTATATCGGAGTTGGGTAACTAGGATCTTCTGTGCCCAAACTTTTTTCACTAATTTTGCTTTGACAACTAAAACTATTATCTATGAAAAGGATTGCATCAATGTCGATTTTTAGTTTATTCGTGTTATCTGCTGCGATTGCTCAGCCGGTGCTTAACTTCGATAGACATGCACTTAAAGCAGATGAGGATAATCCAATGTCGTACTGTGAGTATGAAGAGGCCGGTATTTCCGGTGCAAATATTACCTGGAATTTTAGTGATTTACAATTCACACGATCGTTTACAGGCTATCTGAAGAATTCAGCGGCTACGAAAATTGGAGTCACTTTTTCGGAAGCCAATACCGAACTGACTGAGTTTGATTCCAAGTTTTATTTCCGGGTTGATCAGAACAAAATTGAACAATATGGATATGCATCAACCGACGGTAGAATGCAAACCCGATATGATATTCCCTTTATCAAAATGAAATTCCCATTTTCATATGGTGACTTTTTCTCAGGTTCTTTTTCAGGGAAAACTTATTTCTCAGGAATTGAGCGGGGAGATATGACCGGCACGTATTCTGTTGAAGCAGATGCTTTTGGAACACTGATCCTGCCTGGAAATACACTGTATGAGAATACGTTGCGTATTCGTACAGAGAAAAGATATTCCAGCACTTACCAAAATCAGGTATCACAGGAAATGAGTGTTATTACATACCGCTGGTATAATGAATCGCATAGGTATCCCCTGCTCGTACTAACCGAATACACTGTAAAATCGGGAGATGTGATTACTACCAATTATCAGGCAGCTTACAATAATAATGCAATTAATTTCATTTCACCTGTTATTGCAGAAAGTCTGGTACTTTATCCAAATCCGGCAGATTCATATTTGGCAGTTGAGTTCGATGCAGTTGCTGCAGGGAGTCTGGCCTTTACCATCAACGATGCAGCCGGTAAAACGGCCAGAACATTTAGCCGGGACATCTTAACAGGAGGGAAGCAGTATTATGATCTGTCTGAAAGAATCCATGGTCTGAGGCCGGGGACATATTACCTGACGGTTCAAAACGGAAATGAAATTATTGACCGGAACTTTACACTGGTTAAATAGAGGTTATATTTCGGCCTGAACGACCTTTCCACGAATAGAGGTTTAATATTCCGAGTAAGGTTGCAATAAGGATATAAATGGGATAAACAATTTCATAAAGAGGCAGGTAAATCAATATTTTATTTTTACCAAAATACTTAAGGCCGGCTGTTATGATTAAATGGTCGGCCATTATTTTTAATACAAACAGAAAAATTAAAGTCCACCATCGAATAATATCCATAAAACAAAATATTGCACTAGTGAGAATGGCCAGATTGGTTAACAGAACCAGGATTGCCAGTGACATAGTGACCGGGTCAGTATATTTTGTTCCTTTTGAAACCCATCGGATACGTTGGTTAAAAAATTCGATAGTATTCTCCGGAGGCCTCGTTCTCACAATACCCGCCTTATTCTTTATCACCGAATTAACTCTTCTGTTATCTTTCTTCAAAGCATGCAGCATGAAGATATCGTCTCCTGAATATATATCAGTACGAAGTTGATTTGTATACCTGTTGTATGTGCTTCGTTTAACGGCCAGGCTGGCTCCGTTACACATTGTGGCAACTCCAAGTGATGCAGATCCTGCACCGCTGATCACAAGACTGATCAATTCGGTCCGAAAAAATCCCTGTATCATACCCTCTTGCTGATCATAATCAACAAGGCCCATCATAAATTCTGATGCATGCTCTGCATAGAATCCGGCGAATGAATGAATCCATTTTTCTCCCACACGGCAGTCGGCATCAGTAAATAGTAAAAGTTCGGAGTTGCTTCTTTTAACTCCTTCGAGCAAAGCATGTTTTTTCCCTTTCATATTATCCGGCAATTCAAATAATTTCAAATTGTTTCCCGGAAAGTTATTAATTTGTTCCATGTGGTTCAACGGCCTTTGGGAATGATCATCGACAATAATGATATCGAAGCAATCCGGCGGGTATTTCTGTTTATACAGATCATCCAATAACAAGGGCAAAGTATCCGGTTCATTACGTGCTGCAATAATAACACTAACAGAAACAGGCTTTTCTATTTTACCGGATTTCACTTCCGGCAATTTATGCCACCCAAAATAAATCGACAGGAATACTGCAAAATAGATTAAAATGACAACAACCAGGGAAATTTCAACCACATTCATGAGTCTTGTGGTTATTTCGAGGTAAGCCATTTATCAATTTTTGAGAATAGCTCAGAAATGTTAATAGGCTTTGTGACAAAATCGTTACAACCTGCTTCCAGACATTTTTGTTTTTCTTCGGCAATTGCATTTGCCGTTTGTGCAATAACCGGAATATTTTTTCGGAATTCCTTAATTATTCTTGTTGCTTCAATGCCATTCATCTCAGGCATTTGCACATCCATTAATATCAGATCTATAGCCGGGTTCGAACGACATATTTCAACCGCTTTATTCCCGTCATCGGCATGAAGCACGGTAGCATGTGTTTTTTTTAGGAAACCTTCCAGCAACTTATAGCTAAAGGTATCATCTTCAGCGATAAGAAAGACTTTCTTTTCCCAATTATAGTCAGACCTGGGTTTTTTCTTATCTATCTCCTCCGAAGGCTTATTTGAAGCCGGCACGTAAGGTATTGAGAAATGAAATGTCGAACCTTCATTTTCTGTGGATTTAACCCACATCTTTCCTCCGAGCAATTCGACAAATCCCTTTGATATAGCTAATCCCAATCCGGAACCGCTGTATTTCCTGGAACGGGAGTAATCGGCCTGAACGAAGCGTTCAAAGATCATATCCAGTTTATCCGCTGAAATACCGATACCCGTATCCTTCACGTAGAATTCAATCAATCCGCGTTCCGGCAGGTTGTATCCAAACTCGATGTAACCTTCTTTAGTGAATTTGAAGGCGTTGCTGATCAGGTTTGTCAGTATCTGTCGTAATCTGTTCGGATCGGTCTGAATGTAACATTCTTCGTTACTCATGGCCTTTCTGATCCTGAGTTTCAGATCGTCTTTATCTTTTTTTACATTAATTGCGAGGAATGAGGAATGTATCTGTGTCAGTAAAGCATTGAGCGAAAAATCCTGTTGCAATATTTTTGTTTGTCCGGCTTCGATCTTAGCAAAATCAATTATGTCATCAATCAGGTTCATTAACATCTTTCCGTTATTATTGATGATTTCTACGTACTTTTTACGGTTGCCTTCACTTAAAAGATCGTCATTAAGCATTTCGGCAAATCCCAGTATACCATTCATCGGTGTCCGGATTTCATGCGACATATTGGCTAAAAAGGCTGTTTTAAGTTTGTCCGATTCTTCCGCTTTAACCTTGGCCTGAACAAGTTCAAATTCGAGCTGACTTCTGTGCAGTGCAACAGAAACCTGATGCATGAACGTTTCAATGATATGCTTAAATTTGATGATTGTCTTGTTAAGAGTAAGTATTCCGATTAATCCCAGTTGTTTGTTGTCGCGTGCAATTGGGATATAATACATTTTATTAACCTTAAGAAAATCGACAATTTTTTTAAGTTTGTTTTTAATCTTGCTGTTCAGATCCAATTCATCGACCTTTTTTGTAACGATCGAAACATTTCCTGCATCATCTAAGTTTAGCGGTAAATCATCTATCCGGAATTTAAAGTTTATCAGATCAATTTCAAGAATTTCTTTGAGTTTAGCCCGGGTGTCGTCAATTCCACTAATTTCCTTGATAATATAATTTTCACCCGATTCCTGATAACCTGCTACAATAACAATTGAATCTTCAAGAAAACTATTGAGTTTCCGGCCGATAAATTTATAAATATCATCACGATCGGAGAGGGCAAGCAATTCCAGTGCAGAATTGCTTAAAAAAACCAGGTTATCATGGTAAACTCGTTCTTTAAGTTCCGACATTTTCCGATCGGAAATATCGCGTGTATTTACTACGATACCCCTGATAGAAGGATTGCTTAAATGATTCGAAAAAATCGATTCGACATAGATCCATCGTTTATTCTTATGCAGACTTCGATACTCCTTTTTTAACTGTATACCAGGCTCCTGAACCACTTCTTGTAGTACTTCTTTATAAATAGGTATATCGTCAGGATGAATAATCTCTTCAAATGGTTTACCAATGAGTTCATCGATCAGAAATTCAGAGATTCTGTTACGCAATGAACTCTCGAATAAAATTATTCCTGATTTATCGATAATGGTAATTGCATCGGAAGAATACTGCAGGAGTGAACGAAAATGCTCTTCATTTTTGATTATTGTATCCTCCATTGCCTTCCGGTCAGTAATATCGATTGATATACCGGCAATAGCTTCCAGTTTCTTATTTTTGTTAAAAACAGGAGTTGAAAAAGTTTCGATCCAGTTTGAACTTCCTTGAATTTTCCACTCATCTTCGAAAAATTTGTTTTTCTTCGAGTTTTTAACAGCAGAATCATAGTTTTCCAGGATCTGTACAATTTCTTCCGAAAATATTTCAATGTCTTTCTTTCCGATAATATCAGATGCATCGATTTTAAAAAACCGGGTAAAGGGTTCATTAACCATTAAATATCTGCCTTCAGTATCTTTTAACCAGGTCAGATAAGGCATATTATCAAGAACCGCTTTCTGATAATACTGCGATTTTGATATAGCGCCTTCAATGTCTAATTGCCCGGTCAGATCATTGACTATTGTTAACTCTCTAAGGTCATTAGCAGTTTTATTGGAGAATAATTTTGTTCGCAGCCGGATATATCGCTCTGCTCCATTGTTATTAACCAGTGTATACTTTTCATTAATAGCACCGGTCTTTTTCTTATAAAGATTCCTCAGCTCTTTGGCATATTCTTTACTATCATTTTCTGATAAAAACGATTCGATAGGATTTTCCTTGTCGGCAGGTTTTCCAGAATGCCATTTTGTTAATTCTTCGAAGGCAGGGTTTGTATATACTATTCCGTTTTTATCGGAGAGTACTAAGGCGTCAGGAATATTATCAGCTAAATCCCTGATTTGAGTTTCTCCATCAGTAATATTCCTTTCAATGGCCTGTCTGACAGTAATATCTGTGATAAAGACACATATATGCTGAACCTCTTGTAAGGAGTTGGATATGGGTACAACATTGTACCAGAAACAAAAATTCTGATTAGGATTATCCGGAATAATTTCTCTGTCTGTTTTTTTACCTTTTATTGCCTGAATGAAATCCTTTTTCCAGTTCACGGAAATTGATTTCGGGACAATTCTTAAGATCTCGGTTCCTTCTTGTATACTACTTATTTTCAAAAAATTCCGGGCAATAGATTTAAATGCGTCATTATAAAGGATCAATTTTAATTGCTTATCAATCAGAAAGATGCCTACACCAGAACTTTCTATAATCGTCTGATAATTGATTTGAGTATTATTATGTGTTCCCGAATTTGCCATCAAAATGGAATCCTTTTATTATAGGAGAACCCAATGTATAAATTTCCCTTTTGCCAGGTATCAGGAGTATCTTCTTTTGCTTCTTCATGCTGTTGGAAGGAAAATTTTTTGTTGTTCAAGCCAGAATGATTAATACTAATAGCTAAAATAGTAAAAAGAAGGCGATTATTTTAATTGATTACCGGCCTTATAGCGGATAGGAAACAGAAGAGTTTTCCGGAAAATATCCGATACAACAGAGCCAGGGAAAGATTAATCAGAAATTACTTTTAGTGCCATAGAACGGAGAATCATTTCTGTTTTCGTCGGTTAAGTTCGTCGCGAATCATGGAAGCCCTCTCATAGTCTTCATTTTTAATAGCCTGTTGGAGTATTTGCTTTAGTTCTTTAACATCCAAAGTTGAAATATTCTGATCATCGACATCGTCTTTAATTTCGATATCCTTTGCAGGAGCGCTATCATCTTCACTGTAATCTTCTGATTCCTGTTCAAAATCAAGTACAATTCCTGCACGGTCAATGATTTCAGCGGTAGTGTAAATAGGACATTTGAATCGTAGGGCAAGGGCTATGGCATCGGAAGTTCTCGTATCGATATCGATTGTTTTTTTCCCGTCGTTGCAGGTAAGTTTTGAATGGAAAACTCCCTCCTCGAGCTTATGAATTGTAACTTCGGTTATGGTAATATCAAAAGTCTGGGCAAAATTAAAAAACAGATCATGTGTCAGAGGACGTGGAGGTTTTAATCCTTCGAGTTGAATAGCAATTGCCTGGGCTTCAAAACCACCTACAATAATTGGTATTCGTCGTTTACCGTCTTCTTCGGCCAGTACCAGGGCATAGGCTCCTGTTTGTGTCTGACTATATGAAATTCCTAATACGTTTAGTTTGATTCTGTTCATTCTTCTGAAGCTCTCTCAGACTTTCACTAATTAATTATCGAATAACAAACCTGATGCAAATATAATGAAATATGTAAGAGTGATTATCGAATAGAAAGCCGGGAATAGAAATAACACATTCTTTGGTCCGAATAATTGAAGAGGTTGTGATTCATAATAAATTATTAAAATATAACAGTTCGGCAAAATTCCTGAAATAATGTTTAGGTACGATACTTTCCGGTCAAATGTATTTTTGCTGATGGTAAAGGGTTTATAGACACCGTCTGACTACCAATTGATACACAATTAATTTTTGTTGTTTTATTTGTAGTTCAATATTATTTTATATTTTTGCACTCCCAAGTTAGACAACGGATTAAACATTTTTTTGATGTACGCAATAGTGGATATAGCCGGACAACAATTTAAAGTTGAAAAGAACCAGAAGATTTATGTAAACCGACTGGAAGGCGAAGCAGGAAGCAAGGTCGATTTTGATAAGGTTTTACTTATTGAGGATGATGGTAAAGTTCAGGTTGGAATGCCAGTTCTGAATAACTTTATTGTATCGGCAAGTATTGTATCGCATGTGAAGGGAGATAAGGTTAAAGTCTTTAAGAAGAAGAAAAGAAAAGGTTACCAGGTGTTAAATGGTCATCGACAGGCATTAACCGAATTGCTTATTGACAGTATTGGCGAAGGCAAACCAAAAGCCGCAGTTGCATTAAAAAAAGAAACTGAAACAAAGGCCAAAGTTTCTGAAAAACCTATAGCTGAGAAAGTAACAGAAAAAGAATCAGCCATTGAGAAGAAAACAACTGCAACAAAATCGAAACCGGAAGCAATAAAAACAGAGAAACCGGCAGCAGCGAAAAAAACAGGAACTGCCAAAGCGTCGTCGGCTGCCGCGAAAACAAAAAAACCTGCAGCAAAGACGACGCAGAAGAAGGAAATTAAAACTGCAACAAAAGCTGCCCCAAAAGCAAAGAAAGTAACGGCAACAAAAGAAAAAACAGCAACTAAGTCGAAGAAAGAAGAAAAGAAGTAACCGGATTTAAAATTATTCAACATGGCACATAAAAAAGGAGCTGGAAGTTCACGAAATGGCCGGGAATCGGAAAGTAAACGATTAGGAGTAAAAGTATTTGGCGGACAATTTGCTAAAGCGGGTAATATTATTGTACGTCAGCGTGGAACTAAGCATCATCCGGGCAATAATGTCGGGATTGGCAGGGATCATTCACTCTTTGCTCTCATCGATGGTAAAGTCGAGTTTAAAAAGAAAAGAAATAATAAGTCATACGTTTCCGTTATTCCCGCTGCTGAAAAGTAATTCATAATTCGTTTAAGATATTTGATCTCCTGTAGGTTTACAATTTGTAAATTGCAGGAGTTTTTTTATTTCATTAATAACCTCATATATGCTAACAATCAATCTTATCAGGGAGAAAAGTGATTTTGTAATTGAACGGCTGAAAGTAAAACAATTCGATGCAGCCAAAATTGTAATTCAGATTGTATCGCTTGACAACAAAAGACGTGAATTACAAAATAAGGTAAATTCAAAACAGAATGAGCTGAATTCGCTTTCGAAAAATATCGGTATTTTATTCAAAGAAGGTAAGAACGATGAAGCAAACGAGACGAAACAACTGACGGTTAAACTTAAAGAGGAGATCAGGAAGACGGACAATGCGATGAATACTATTGCCGGTGAGCTCGATGAACTGCTTGTACAACTCCCAAATTTGCCGCATCACTCGGTACCGGAGGGACGATCGTCCGAATTTAATAAGGAGATACGCTCAGGGGGTAAAATACCTTCTCTTTCTGATGGTGCATTACCGCATTGGGAGCTGGCATCGAAATACAACATAATCGATTTTGAGCTTGGCAATAAAATTACCGGTGCAGGATTTCCTGTCTACAGGGGAAAAGGTGCAAAATTACAGCGTGCATTAATTAATTTCTTTCTCTACGAGAATCAGAAAGCGGGCTATGAAGAAATACTACCTCCGCTCGTCGTTAACGAAGATTCGGGTTTTGGTACCGGACAATTACCCGACAAAGAAGGGCAGATGTATCATATTACGCCGGATAATTTCTACCTGATTCCCACCGCAGAGGTTCCGGTGACTAATATTTATCGTGATATGATTCTCGAACCGAGCGACTTTCCAGTTAAAAACACTGCTTATACGCCCTGTTTCCGTCGTGAGGCGGGATCGTACGGCAAGGATGTTCGGGGCTTGAACCGGTTGCATCAGTTTGACAAGGTAGAGATCGTGCAAATTCAGCATCCTGACAACTCTTATGCTGCCCTTGAGGAAATGGTTTCGCATGTGGAGGGAATACTGGTTAAGCTTGAATTGCCTTACCGTATTATGCAACTATGTGGCGGGGATATGGGATTTACGTCGGCTCTTACCTATGATTTTGAAGTGTTTTCCGGAGCACAGCGGCGGTGGCTTGAAGTAAGCTCAGTTTCCAATTTTGAGTCATTTCAGGCAAACCGGCTTAAATTGCGTTTTCGCGATGCAATTGCAAAGAAAACTATGCTTGCCCATACACTTAATGGAAGTGCACTTGCTTTACCGCGTGTGGTGGCAGCACTGCTTGAAAATAATCAAACCGACGAAGGAATTGTTATACCTGAAATATTGAGAAGCTATACAGGATTTGAATTGATAAATTAAATGGATAGAATCAGGAATTATTCAACAACCTGATAGGCCAGCTCACGAATACGCTGATCACTTTTAATTCCGTGAGAGGTAACATTAGAGGTTTTCATTTCAAATTTTATGGTGCCATCGCGTATAATAAAATTAATGGCAGAACCTTTATCCAGCATACCTTCCATTTCGGTGATAACCAATGTAGGAGAATTCCCCAATCGGGCTACAATGTCAGGGAAATATTTACTATGCCAGTAACCCACAAATACCATCTGACATTTATTAACTTCTGCAGCGGAACTAATATTCTGGATTACAACATTCTGGCTACCGATTTTTTTCCCGCTGGTAATTCTCAGCAATTCGTCGTAAACCGATTGATGACCTAATACTTGTATTTTAAAATCACCGGTTTTTGTATTTTCCGGCCAGTCGAAATATTTAGTAAAGTTGTAAACAAACAAACCAATATATTTTTCTTCCTGGGCCTTTGCGGTATGAAGTCCGGAAATAAATAAGAATACTAAAAAAATCTGAATTGGCCGTCTGCTCATTCTTCAACTGCAAATTTGATTTCTTTTTCGCTCTTGTTTCCCAGGACATCATATGCACTGACCTGAACCAGATAATTTCCAGGAGTAAATGATTTTACAGGATTAATAGTCTGAAGAGTCCCTCCGTTAATGGAATTTTCAATTTTTTCTCCTCCGGAATGTTTATCTGTGGCTGCTATATACAACATAACATTAATG
>CAYUAV010000014.1:0-17960 GCA_964442665.1 uncultured Bacteroidales bacterium | reverse complement strand
AAGTTTAATTTCACCACCCTCTTGCATACCTCCCGATAAATGAATAATTTGGTATAAGCAGTTTCATTCCAAATGATCATGAATTTTATACATACACCCATGAGAGCATTATCCGTACTGGTCCTGATCGGACTCTTTCATACCATGGCCTTCTCCCAGCCAAAGACAAGCATTAACGATATACGTAACGTATACGATGAAAAGGGGGATTACTACTTCGGTAAAAAGGACTTTAAAAAGGCGATCGTGTATTACAATATGGCCTATAATAAGGATGCGAATAATTACTATTCTGTCCTCCGTAAAGCTGAAGCCTTTACCTCACTAGGACTATACGACCAGGCAGCCGAATGTTACCGTATTATATTCAACACCGATCTGTACATCCCAAATGAATATCGCCTGCAGTTTGCCCTGCTGCTACTCAAGAATAAAGACATCACAGGTTTCGAAAAATGGATGGCTAAGTATAACGAAATTGTGTATGATGAAATTCATCATTACCTGAGCTCGTCCGAGGTCAGGGCCAAAATGTATAAGGATACTTCCTTTGTCGTGATCGAAAACGAGAATGTGTTAAACACACCCGAATCGGAAATAGCTCCGGTTGTTTACCAGGATAGGGTGTTATTTGCTTCTACCAGGAAGAATTTAATGGGTGATGCCGGTAACGGTTATTACAATATTTTTTCGGCCAGCTACCTGGAAGACGGTCAGCTGGGCCGGTTAAATACTTTTAATACCAGTCTGAATAATTCTCAGAACGAAAGTGCCATTGCCTTCTCACCCTCGACAAAAAGCCTGTATATTACCCGAAGCACACCGGGCAGCTCAAAACTGAAAACTTATGTGGCCGGCATTCCGGCATCTGTAAATGCCAGACCGGACATAAATGAATTTTCAATAGAGAGTTTTGGAAGCATAGGCCAGGTTTCGGTGAACAGCCGGGGCACTAAAATGTATTTTGTATCGGATGCACCCGGCGGATCGGGCGGACTGGATATTTATTCGAGCGAATTAACCGGGGGTCGGTGGAGCCAACCGAAAAACCTGGGACCGGCTGTTAATACAGGCAAAGATGAACTGTACCCTTTTGTATTGGGCGATTCCATACTGTATTTTAGTTCGGCAGGCCATAAGGGTTTGGGAGGCCTGGACCTGTATGCGGTTAACCTGAACCGGGAAAACGCTACCCCTAAAAACCTTGGAAACATCGTGAACTCGGAATATGACGACTATGCCCTTTCTTTTTCACCCAGAGGTTATACGGGCTATTTCTGTTCCAACAGGCCCGGCGGCTTTGGAAAAGAGGATATTTACCGGGTACACCTGCTGGATATCAAGATAAAGCTTCCTGCCTACCGGTTTAAGAAAAAACCCTTTATACAGGACGATAAGATAAACCTGTACCTGACCAATGGCGATGAATATAACATTACATCGGCAGATAAAACAGGTTTCAGTTTTGGCTTTCAACCCGAAGAAGCCTATAAAATGATCATCCGGCATGAGAATCCTCTGGCCGTTAACATAATTTATAATGACAAGCTGTCCCCGGAGAAGAAGGAAAAGGCATTTCTCAGTCCCTCACCCTTCCAGAAGACAGAAATCAGGCTTCAGAAAGGTATGAGGTACCAGTTTATGGCAGGCATGAAACCTATCAGCAATGACTATAAAAATGCCCTCAGGGAATTGTCGAAAAGTTACCAGAATACGAACAGCGATGCCATTGACCTGACGGCTCTGGCCAGAGAACTGAAGTTAAACGAGGGTGAAGTCTACACCATACGTTTTGTCAGGAACGAAAACCAGTTTCCCGGTAATAACGCCAAAGAAGAATCGAATTTGTTCATTAACGGTGAAACCATACCTGTTTCCGGGGAAACTTTTTTTATCGTGCTGCCTTTGGATATTCAATCGAATTTTAATATTGAAACAGACATTGCGCACTTAAAAGAGACATTTAATCCTAAAAAGACAGGTACGGTTACCGTGGATGCCACACCGGTAATAAAGGAAGAAGTCGTAGAACTGCCTCAGGGCTTCCCTATTCTTGTGAATACCGAATCTTTCAGCGATATCGCACCAGGCAGAGAAATACTGGCTACAGAACTTTCAATAATTCCCGGCAGCATGTATATACTTACGTTCGACAGAACCGACGCCCCTAAGGAAGACTTGGGTGTAGTGATCCCACTGACCAAGGGTGTAAAGTACAATCTTGGTACGGAAACCCAATCGCAAAGCGATTATAACAAAGCCCTGGCACAAATGGTTGCGCCGCAGACAGGGACTGACGCTGCCAATGAAGAGCTGATCGATATCTCCGTACTGTCGAAGGAACTGGATGTCATGTCGGAAAAAGATATCGTGTTTAACCTGGTACCGGCCAGACAATTTGCCTCACAAACTGCCGATACCCGGAATATACTCACTACATTGAGTGTTGACGGCAGGAAATATTATGTAACCAACAGGGTAAAGATGCAGGTAAATCTGAAACTCCGGCAGGACCAGAAGATGAATATCCAGACCGACCTGGATTATGTAAAAGAAAACTTCGAGCCGGCCACTATTGCCATGAAAGTAGATACAACATCGATCAATAAAGATCTGAACGAAAAGAAGAAAACTATTATTACCGACCCCGTATTTGATGTTATTGTGGTCAATTTTAACCTGAACGACTATTCCATTCGTCCCGATGCAAAGGCTATTCTTGCCGATAAAGTTATCCAGGTATTAAAAAGCGACAGTCGGCTTTATGTAACTATTAAGGGATATACCGATCCGCTCGGGGATGAAGCCTATAATGAAAAACTCTCTAAAAACCGGGCCCAGGCCGTAAAAGATTTCCTGGCCAGCAACGGTATCGGCGAGAACAGGATACGCACCTTCTCTTACGGTGAGACCCTGTCATTAAAAGCCGGGGAAAGGTGGGAAGATATGTCCGAAGCCGAACTCGCAAAACTCCGTAAGGTAGAGATCGTAATCTATTTGCCGAAGTAAAACCTACGTTGAACGATTTGAATACCATGAAAAAGCGTTTTACTCAGGTATAACCTCAACATAGAATTTGTTGCTTTTTGGGTAATGAGTTTGGTGAAAAGCTTACAAAGGCTGCGTCTTTAAAAATCAAATTTTTGTGAATGGGGCTCTGCCCCAAACTCCGGTTACTTTCTTTGGTTTATCTGTTTTATTGTTAAAGCATTGTGTTAAAGTAGGTTTGATTTGAAATTTTTGGTGGATGTTCATTTCTTTGTCAGTCGATGAAAAAAGCAAAGCTCAAATAGTCCACCCACCAGCTCCTGTTTCGGGCTGTTCGCAAACAGCTCGACATACTTTTTTATCTACCACATAAAAAAGTATGCAAAAAAGGTCACCGTTCGAAAAAAAATCACTTGAATTCTACGCGGGATTTTCTTCATGCGAAACCCAACTCACTCGTCCTTCGTCCTCGTTCAAACAGGGTTTCTCCCCAATTTACCCCGCACGAAAACTCCGCTTAAATTATTACATGATTTTTTTTAGACGGATTGTATTAATTCCGGCTCGAAAATGAAGTCAGCAAATAAAGTGAAGAAGAAGATAAAGTCAAACCTGCCAGAATTAATCATTACTCAAGATGCAAAAATCTTTTAGGCCATAAAATTCGGAAAGAGAAAGGTTAATTAAATAAACAAAAAGTTGTTACAGAAATAAATTGAAATTATACTGGGTAAGATACAAGCCCTGAAGGGGCTAAATATTAATTACACCGGACAAAGTCCGGAGTTAAGTACACAATGGAAAAATCGTCACGTCTGCCGGGCTACATCAGGGTAAATGTTTGTATGCGATGGAATGTATCTTTTATCTGTTTTTATTCCAGTAACTTTGAAGCAAAGTTGGGTTAATTTGAAATGTTATGTAGTTTTTCATTTTTTCCCAATCGATGGAAAAAAAGAACCAAAAAAGATCTCAGTTAGCCTAAATCGCATTGACATACCCTCCGATGAACGCTATACCCTCTAATATTCTCAATGGCTTTGATCATTATCCGGGCCACCGCTGGCTAACCCGGCCGGCGCTTATTTTTTAATTCAAACTCGTAAAAATCTTTTAGGCCGTAAAAAATCCAATTAACATAAGTCCGAAGGGCTTAAATATTAATAACCCCGGGCAACGCCCCGGGTTTAGTCAATAAGGGCAAAAACCGTCGCATCTGCTTTGTTACATCAGGCGTAAATGATTGTATGCGACGGAATGAGAGCTTTAAACATGAACCCAGATTATTAATAAAATTTATGAATAATCCTGGCTACTAAGAAAATGTAAAGGTTTTAGTTTACTGAAATACTTATATTATCTAAATCGGGGTTAATAAGCAATTTCTTCAATGTCTTTTATCAGGCGATAATAGAATAATGGCTTTATTTTATCCGAAAGAAAAGTTCCGGTATTTTCAAAGACTACCAGGGTGATATCTCTGGCCGGGTTATAAAGGGCAATTGCCGCGCAACCTATGTGATTGCCAAAATGACCATACCAGGTATCATTACTGACATTTACTTTCATTAATCCAAGTCCGTATCCTGATATTCCCAGTTGCTCTTTGGCTGATTCTGGTACTTCGAGAAACGTCGTCATTTGGGATAATGATGAATCGGATACTAAAATGCCGCCACTTAATGCCTGAATGAATATCTTCATATCATTCGAAGTTGTAACAATACCGTCCGTACCTTTACATCCGCTTGTAAGACCAATTTGATAATCTGATATATTCTCTATTCTTCCGTTACCGTACCTGTCCCAATAACTGTCAGCCAATCCTATAGGTGCATCAGCCGGGGAATTAAGAATTATTGTTTCTGTGAGGTTTAACTGATTGATTATTCTATTCTTGATAGACTGGATATAATCACCATCAATTTTATTTATCACAAGCGATAATAATGCAATATTGGCATCAGAGTAATAAAACTCTGTTCCGGGTTCCGATAGTGCTTTTTTATTATATACATATTCGAGTAATTCTTCGATAGAATAAGATTTAGTTGGGTGATTGAAAAAATCCAGGATAAAATCTGCCTCAAATATATCGGGCATCCCTGAACGATTTTGAAGCAGGTTTTTAATAGTTACTTTATTTCCATTTGGAAGCTTATTAAGAATACCGGATGAAATGTAATCGGTAAGATAATTATCCAGGTTAAGTTTACCTTCCTCAACTAATTGCATAATTATCACTGCAATATATGTTTTGTAAATGCTTGCCGTGTGATGAAAATGGCAAGGTGTCATTTTCACACTGTTTTCTATATCGGCATATCCCGAGGAACCTAACCACAGGCCATCGGCAGGATTATCGACCAGGACAGTCAATCCAACGAATCCCTTTTTCGAATAATTGTCTAAAAGTTCCTGGTATTGACTATTTTTGGGTTGATCCTGATAATTTAAGCTACATGAAATATCATTGCCGGGATTCGGGTAATCTTTTTCACAGGCATTAAATAATATTGAAAAAAAGCCGAGTACAATGAATGAGTTTATTTTATTTTTCATTTTTTCTAATTTTAATGGTCGTACCAATTTGTAACACCGATTGGGGCATTATCGGAAACATTCTAAAATCAAAATAAGGCCACTGTATAAAAAAGTTATATTTAATAAAAACAGAAAACGGATAATTCTTTCTTACTGAAAAATCGTATCCAAGACTATAGCTATACTCAGCCAGCATGGCAAGTTTGCCAAAATCTTTGACCCGATGGTATTCACCTGTTGTAGGATTAATTGAATAGATTTTTCTTGTTTGAATTTGATTTAAAATACCTAATCCAAGTGAAAAGTCACTAAAAATCCCGAGTTTATTAGTATAGCGGTAGCAGAAGTCAGTGCTAAAAGTAATTGTATTACCGACTGCCTCATTGGCAATGAAGCCAACACTCATGTTTTGACAAAGCCGGTGTTTCCGGCTCTTATTATAGCTCAATTCTGTGCCGGCATAAAACGCAGGATTAAATGCATGAAAAAGGTTCTGATAAGGCAATCCTACAGTTTGGTTTCCAGAAGAAATCAGTAATGGTAATTTGCAAAATTTAACTTCCGTGTTTTCCTGGGCCATTATAAATAAAGGCATAAAAAATATTGTGGTTATTATGATTGTTATCCTTACTACCCAAATTATTGTAAAAAAGATGCTTTGTTTGTTTATTATTATAGTCATACTTTTAGTTTTAATATCCGGTACAAAGAAAATAGATACCGGTTTCTCCTGCAATCGGGAATTGGTATGATTTTTAAAATAAGAAACAAAATCATACTTTAGTATGATGTTTGCTATTGATCAGATTTATAGGAGATTAAGATCGAATAAGAAATATGTGCTGAGATATTAATCTGTAATAAGGTTGATAAGTTCAATCTTATTATTAATATTCATCTTCTGGTAAATGTTGGACACATGGGTTTTAACCGTTGGAAGCGATATGAAAAGCTTTTCTGCTATTTCTTTGTAACTCATACCTTTGACAAGCTGGTTTAACACTTCATTTTCACGTGGTGAAATATTAAATGAAGAAATCTTGTCGGCAGAATATTTTTTATCGGGTGTAAACAATGTAAGGCGCTTTATATCGTCTGATAATTTTTCAACACAAAGTATTATACAAACAAAGGAAAGGATAATGGTTCCGTCTAACATTGACCTGGTGCTAAAAGCAAACAGATAATTTAGAAGGTTCAAAATAAAAAAGGAAGAAAAAAAAATGAGAAACGACAAGGCTGTTATCTTTTCCATTTTCTCCTTATGTTTAATTAATAGTGATGGTTTTGTTCTGATAATAACAAACATCGAATAAATAATGGAAACAGAAAGAAACACAATAACGGTATTCTTAGCTATCTCAGAAAATCCAAATAAAAATCCACCTGCTAAAAAAAGTAAAAATGCCACAGTTATGAATAATATTATAACGTTTTTAAGTGTCGCTTTTTTAACAATACGTTCCTTATGGACATTTAGTGGTATTGATAATGCAAGAAGCAGAGCGAAAAAATAAAAAAGGTCTTCACTTATTATTCTATTGACGTTTTCCCAAAGTATATTAAATTCCGTGATGGTAGTGACGACAATCAATAATAAAAATGAAACAGATAAGAAAAGGGTTTCTTTGTATTCAATTTCTTTCAGGTAGCATATGATTTGTAACGTAATCGTTATTATTCCAAGCGTATAAGCTATTATCAGCAAGAAAATTTTAAATATTTCCATTTATCCAATATTAGATTGAGTTTAATATTATAAAATATTTTTCTAATACAAATGAAATTTTAATAATCCTTAAAAAGGATTTTTCGGGACACAGTAAAATGGATAAAAAGAATGGGAAATCCCGACAATGTAACAGGTATAATTTGATTTAATATTCTATTGCATTAATCACGATTATTATACCGATGCGAAAAATATATCGAATGCGATGTACTTTATCCGGTGTGCTAATTATTCTTTCTGACCGCCGTTTATAATACTTCCCGGTATATTATTGAACGCATATTCAATAATTCGAAGCGTATCATTATGCTGGCTGCAGTATATTTTTATCCAGCCATA
Source organism: uncultured Bacteroidales bacterium (assembly GCA_964442665.1). Taxonomy (GTDB): domain Bacteria; phylum Bacteroidota; class Bacteroidia; order Bacteroidales; family UBA10428; genus UBA10428. Next base: position 10,357 of record CAYUAV010000014.1, on the reverse strand, counting down.
GTTAAAATCATTTTCCTGCTCAAATCTAAATCCTAAATATTTTTCACCATTTCCCTGAAATTGACCTGCATTCATAAATGTGCCCCAAACACCTGTTCTGTCAGCCCAATTGCCATCCTCCGATATTTGATCGTTTAAGCTTAAGGTGTCAGAATACCCATACGTAGAATTGTCCAAGATTTGTATGGTTATAGGAATAACTCTGGCTGCAAGAGAATTAAACGAATCCGGCAGGCCACTTGGATTAAATGGATTCAGATCAATTATTTCAAATCCTATATCTGCAATTTTGTCGTCATCAAGATCAAATTTCTTTTGCCCTGTGGAAACGAATTCTGCATCAATCAGGCCATTGAGTATACTGTCAATGTGATTGGATATTTCATCATCACTCTCCATTAAAGTTTGAACTTCCCTAATGAGAACATATTCTTTATTTATGGAATTAAAGTAGATACTGTTAGTACCGGACTTATCTGTTTAATCACAGCTAAGTAATAGTTAAATTGTCAAGGCTATACAAAATAGAATCTTCGTTATATTTTTCATTTTGATTAAATTTAAGTAAGTAATTAATTAATAATTTTAAAACGTTGATGATTTTCTTTTATTGCCGATACATATATCGCAAAACCCTGGTAATGATACCCCGATTTAATGTTAACCTAAATTCTAACAATGTCTTTCCAGGAATAGTCAAAATGTCAATAAAAATTCCCTAATCTTAGTATATATTGTTAAAAATGTTGGTCTTTCCTGTTTTCATCTGCGAAATTACACAAGTGAGGTTCTTGATTAATAATTACCCATTCTCATAAGTAAGCTGCACCAGGCCCCGTTCAAATACCGTATGACCGATCAGGTTGAAATGTAATTTCGCCAGACTTTCGTCCTTAAAGAGTTTGATGCCTTGTCCCAGCGCTATGGGATGGATCGAAATGATCATCCGGTCAATTAAACCGGCATTGAGAAGAAGAGAATTAATTTTACCTCCGCCAACCAGCCAGATATTTTTTCCCGGTTTCTTTTTCAGCTTTCTGGTGAAATCGGGCACATTGCCGAGGACAAATTCTACGGGATTCCCGTCGGGTTCCCGCATGCGCCGTGAAAAGACATAATTTTTTTTGTCGGGATAAGGAAATTGCGGAAAATGTTTGATAAAATAGTACGTGTTATATCCCATTATGGTTGTGTCGATGGAATTATAGAACTCGTTATAGCCAAAGTCGCCTTCCGTGAACAGCCAATCGGTATTTCCGTCTTTTCCGGCAATAAATCCGTCGATACTGGTGGCAATAAACAGTACTATTTTTCGCATGGACTTACATTTAAGTTTCTGAAAGTTAAATTACTAAAAAGGTGAATCGGTTAAATAAAAAAAAATTAACAATCTGATAGTATGGTGTTAAGATATTAAGTTTACCACCAGATATTTAAAAGTACCAGGTACTTATCGAGTTTTACTATATAAGTATTCTCTCGCGGATAAACGCAAATTCAGCCTTTGATATGAGCTGAGCCAATTTTAAGCTATCCGTATATTTCGTTACCTGCAAAGTGGTGAACATATCTTTTGTATTCCCTGCATGACCGGTATTAAAAGATCATCAAAGAAGGTTTTACATCCAGTAGTAAATCCGCGATAATCAGCGAATACATTAGCATGAATCTGCGAGATTATTTTAATACCCTTTCTTCAGATTTGAAAACTCTAAAAATTAACAGTAAGTTTTGCATTGAAAATTCTTCCTGTCAGATAATTGGGAACTGAAAAATATACATTAACGCCAAATTCGCTTTCCACAGTTCTTACCCAGTCGAGTGATACTTTATTCTTGGCATCGAGCAGGTTCAGAATCTCCGTGCTGATCCATATCGATCGTATGCCCAGCTTGGTCTTTGTGTTCCTTACTATCAATCTTGAGAAGCCAATATCGACCCGCCGGTACGGGTCGAGTCGGTATACGTCGGATGGTCGCAGATCGGTAGGTCCCGAGTAAGAAAGACCGGAGCCATAATTGACCATCAGGTGTACTTTATAATTCGGATTTGAAGGCAGGTAATCCTGGAAGAAGAGTGAAAAGTTAAGCCACTGATCGGTAGGCCTGCGGTAGTATCCCGGATATTCCACGGTGTTATCGAAATGAACAATGTAATCGTTCTGAATATCTTCACGGGTGCGGAGGAGGGAAAGGCTGAACCATGATTCCTCGCCGGGAACAAATTCACCGTATATCCGCAAATCGATTCCGGCTGCATAGGCTTTGGCATTATACATCGGCAGGTATTGGAGCCTTACATCGTCGAGTTTATAGGGAATTACACGGGTCATTTGCTTGTAATACACTTCACCGGTAAATACAAAAGGCCGTCGCTGAGCCTGGAAGTTATAATCGACGCCGGCAACAAGGTGCCATGCACGCTGGGCTTTCTTTCCCGGGTATAAATTTCCCTGCCGGTCGCGTATTTCCCTGTAAAATGGCGGCTGATGGTATATTCCGCTTGCCAGGTGCAGACTGATATTCGGATGCTCCCCCGGTATAAAAGCCAGATTTCCCCTTGGACTAACCGTTATTTCACGGTTATAGCTCCAGTATTGCGACCTGATCCCAAGTGTAATAACAAACTCTCCGATATCACTTTCAGCATTCAGCGAATGTTGAACAAAAGCCGCATAGCGATAGTTGCCCAGTGCATTTGAAGTTTTATATACATTGGTAAGGTTCAGTACTTCGTCGGAGTAGGGAAGGGAATAACCTGAAGAATCCAGCAACTGCCATTCGCTGATCTCATCGCTGATATCTTCCTGCTGTGCTTTAATTCCCCATTTGGTCATGGTATTTTCCGATGCAAAAGTACCTTTATGTTCAACTGAGAGTATTGAAGCTGACAGGTAGTCGCGTGCATGATCCAGTAAGGTACCGATACCGATATTTATCAGACTGTCGCGTGTTCCCGATGAACCCTGTGTGGCAAGACCTATCCAGTATTGTTTAAGCAGATCGTATGTCACCGATTCATTCGATTGAAAGCCTGAAGCAATAATTTTCAGCGATAATCTGTCAATTGGCTGGTAGTCGATGGAAAATGCTCCCAGGTATGTGTCAAATTTATCTTTTTCTTCCCCCTCGTAATATACCCTGAAAGTATAGCTTTGCTGCAGCGTACCGAAGCCGGTTTCCCTTACTGTGGGCTGCCTGTGAAAACGGTTTGTTGCATAGTTGCCCAATATCGAAAGGTTGATTTTATTAGTCAGATTGTAAGTGAGAAAAGTCTGTGCATCGGTAAAAGAAGGACTGTAATCGCCGCGTGTATCGAGGGTATTCAGTAAAAATTCGGTGGTTTTGTAACGTATGCCGGTAATATGTGTAAACCTGTTATTTTTTGAAGCCCCTTCGAGGTGCACCGACCCACCCAGGAAACTCGCGGAGGCCGAGCCGGCCAGTTCTGTCGGCCGTTTATAACGGATATCAAGGACCGATGATAATTTATCGCCATACTCGGCACCAAATCCTCCGGCCGAGAATTGAATGGATGAAACGAGCGAAGGATTTACAAAACTCAATCCTTCCTGCTGGGCCGACTGCACCAGCATAGGACGATGAATTTCAATATCATTCACGTATACAAGGTTTTCATCGAAACTGCCTCCCCGGACCGAATATTGCGAAGATAATTCGTTACCTGAAGCCACACCGGGCAAAGTTTTAATAATAGCTTCGATATTTCCGCTGGTGTTCGGTAACTGGTCAATGGATTTAATATTGATCGGGATAAGTGTATTCTCACGCTGACGGATTCCAAAAACTTCAACATCTTCAAGAACTTTTACTTCAGGTGTAAGACTGATAGTAAGATTTTTAGTTTCGCCGGTCTGCAGCTCCAGTAAATTGGTATAGGTTGTATAACCGAGATAGTATACAACTAATTTCAGCGGTTTATTTGAGGGCACTTTCAGGGAAAAGTATCCTTCTTTATCCGTTACCGTGCCCAGGGTTGTACCCTCAATACCCACCGATGCGGAAAATAACAGATTGCCCTGTTCATCGGTTACTCTTCCGGTGAGGTTGCCTAATTGCTGCGCTATGCTGTTATTTACGGAAAAAAGAATGATGACTCCTGAAAGAGCAGGTATTAGTAGCCTTCGGTTGAAATCAGATAATTGCATATGCACATAAAACTCAAAGAAGCTTATAAAATTGCGAAAAAACAACATTTTCTTATTCAACAGGTTGGCTGTATTTCTTAAATTCACCGCGTTTCAGGGCTTTGAAAAATTCAGCCCAGGCCATAATATTGAATATCTGGTAGGTCGGGTATGTGCCCCGGTTAAACGATTGCCTGTACTGGTCTTCCAAGATTTGATTGAAATTAGCTCTTGCATTGGGAGTTTCATCGAGTATGATTTGTGTTTTCAGCAGGGCAATATTCCTCCTTGCATTATCCATATCGTCATCGGGCAGTTCCAGGTTCAGAAAGGCACGTTTGAATTCCTCATAGGATTTCCACGGATAGATCACGACTTCGGCAATCATGAAGGTATCCTGCTGAAGTATAATGTCCATCGAAAGAAAAGGCTCTTTAAGCGTATCGGGTATTACCATGATTTTGCGTTTATAGCCAAGCGATGAAAACATAATGCTGTCGTGTACCTGTGTAACAAATGAAAATTTGCCTTCGCGGTCGGTAATAGTTCCCCGGTAGTTGTTCAGTACCAAAATATGGGCGTAGGGCAGGGGCTGCAGCAATTCATCGAGCAGCCTTCCTGTAAGTTGAACCAGGTCGCCTTTCTTTAATGTTCTTTTTCCCTGACTATACACAGGACTCAAAAAAAAGATCAGGGCAGAAATGCTTACAAGTATTATTTTCTTCATTTGGTATCAGGTCTCATTCAACTTTCAGGAGTTTCAAAGGTAACCAAATTGAATTATTTTTATTTCATGAATTGAACTGAGCTTTTTATTTTTGGTTAAATAAACAGTATTCAGAAATAACTTTTCGTTACATTTAAAAAGCCATGTAAGGATGATCCAGCAACGCGAAATAAGTTTACAGGGGTATAAAAGAGGATACCATCTTATTACCTCAGTTATCGTTAACAGTTTTAACGATCTGCCCGAAAAAGGTTTACTGCATATACTGGTTAAGCATACATCGGCAGGTATTACCATAAATGAAAATGCCGATCCTTCCGTCAGGCACGATTTTGCGACTTTCATGGATAAGCTGGTTCCCGAAAATTTCCCCCATTTCTCACATACATTAGAGGGGAGCGATGATATGCCTGCTCACTTAAAAGCATCGCTGATCGGCCAGAGTGTAACAATTCCTATTACCAATCACCGGCTTAATCTGGGTACCTGGCAGGGAATTTATTTCTGCGAATTTCGAAGTTATGGCGGTACCCGTAAGCTGGTACTCACTGTTTATAGTTGATCATAATCATTAAAATAAAATAAAGCATGTTATCACCGAAAGACCAGGAACAATTAGCCCGACAAGGAATTAAATCCGATAAACTCAACTGGCAATTGAATATCTTCAGGAAGGGAATACCGTTTACCATCCTTCAGCGTGCGGCTGTTCCCGGCGATGGAATACTGCAGATATCCGATTCTGACAAGGAAAGGTTTATAAAGAAATTTGCATCAGCCATGAATGTGATTAAAATGAAATTTATTCCGGCGTCGGGTGCTGCCAGCCGAATGTTCAAAGCTTTATTTGAATATGCGGAAAAGAATTTACGGGAGGATGTTCCATCCGACGGAACGGTTAAACAATTCTTTGCTTCCCTTAAATCGTTTGCGTTTTATGAGGATCTGGCAACCGCAGCTGAAAAAAACGGGAAGTCGCTTGATACGATGCTTAAATCGAATCAATACATTGAAATTCTGAGGCTGGTTTTGGATGAAGAGGGTCTGAATTATGGTTTCCTTCCAAAGGGTCTGCTGAAATTCCACCGGTATGAAAAATCGACCCGGACACCATTCGAAGAACATCTGGTTGAGGCAGCACTGTATGTCGGTACTGAAGGGAGGTCTGTAAAATTGCATTATACGGTTTCACCCGAACATATGGATTCATTCCGGGAGTTACTGAACCGGGTACGTAATACTTACGAAAAGCGCTTTGGTCTCAGATACGATGTGGAATTCTCCATTCAGGAACCTTCGACCGATACAATTGCAGTCGATCTGGAAAATGAACCTTTTCGTAATGATGATGGCACACTGTTGTTTCGTCCGGGGGGGCATGGAGCATTGATCAACAACCTGAACGAACTCGATGCCGATATTATTTTTATCAAGAACATCGATAATGTGGTACCTGAGAAATATCTTGAGAGTACGGTAACATTCAAAAAGATACTGGGTGGCAAACTGCTTGAAACACAGGGAAAGGTATTTAACCTGTTACGGGAACTGGATTCGGAGGAGCCGACTGTTGACCGTTTGAGAGAAATGTATGATTTTATCCGTATCCAACTGAATTATGAATTTGCTATTGAGCCTGATTTGAATGATATTACGAATACGGCACGTCAATTTCATGCGGTTTTAAACCGGCCCATCAGGGTGTGCGGTGTGGTAAAGAACCTTGGCGAACCGGGTGGAGGTCCTTACTGGGCACCGAATAGTGCCGGTGATATTACCCTTCAGATCATCGAATCGTCGCAAGTAGATAAAGAGAACGAAACACAAACCGGCATTTTTAACCAGGCTACACATTTCAATCCGGTCGACCTGGTATGTGCCGTAAAATCTTACAAAGGCAAAAAATTTCACCTTCCTGATTATGTCGACGGGAATACCTGTTTTATTTCGCAAAAATCGAAAGATGGCAAAGAACTCAAAGCGCTTGAGCTTCCGGGTTTATGGAACGGTGCAATGGCAGACTGGATCACCATTTTTGTAGAAGTGCCTATCGAGACGTTCAACCCGGTAAAAACCATCATTGATCTTCTGCGTCCGGAACACCAGTGAAAATAGTTATTTGGTTAGGTTTTCAATTAATAATTTTCGATCGAACACTACGGAAAAATTTGTATTGATATCCAGAAAGAAGCTTCATTTGGAATTTTTAAAACACACTTGTTAATATTTTTTCCTGACTCTTGGAATACTTTAATAAATTATAACTAATTTAAATTTAAGTTATGGTAATCATGTAATACCGATAATAACTGACAATAATTCAAATACGCTACAATATGGTCAATAAGTTGTTATTCGTGTTCTTGTTTTTCTCCCTGACCAAAATAGATGGCTTTTCGCAGGATGCAAAATTTAAGGCACTTTTCATGTATAACTTCACAAAGTATATTGAATGGCCTGTCGAAAAGCAGCGGGGGGATTTTATAATAGGTATATACGGTACATCGCCTATTACACAGGAATTGCGCATAATCGCCGATAAGAAGAAGGTTGGTACACAAACCATAGTGATTAAGGAATTTGATACTCCCGCGGGTCTCTCATCCTGTAATATTCTTTATATCCCCGAAAACCGTTCGGCAAAGATTGATGAAGTTGCAGGTTCATGTAGCGGCCGGGGAACTGTTCTGATAACCGATAAACCCGGCCTGGCAAAAACAGTTTCAGGTCTTAACTATATTAAAATCGACGGAAGGCAGAGTTTCGAGATCAATAAGGCAAATCTCGAAAAACAGGGTGTGAAAGTTAATTCAGTATTGCTTTCTCTCGGAATTATTGTTCAATAAACTTATACAATTATGAAAAAGATATTCTTTATACTATTTATATTTACCCTTACATTTCAAATTCCTTTTGCCCAGGAATTACCAAAGGATATTTCAAAAATGACCAAGGAAGATGTTCTCAATCTGACCTACGATCAGCTTCTTGAGTTACCTTTCGAAGATCTACTGAAACTGGCAGATATTGTCGGAGTATCGTTGGATGAGCTGTATGAAATGATCCTCAATAAAGATATTGTTTCAGCCTCGAAGAAAGTAGAAAGCAGCTTTGAATCGCCGTTATCAACTTCGGTAATATCGCATGATGAAATTGTCGAATCGGGGGCACGCACCATCGAAGAGGTGCTGCGCCTTGTTCCGGGACTTATTGTCAGGGAGAAAACGAATGGAAATTTCGACGTACATATCCGGGGAAATGACAATCTGCCTCCTGACCATATGTTTGTTTATTCCGAGAATTCCATTACCCTTGTTATGATCGATAACCGGCCTGTCTATAATTATGTGCACGGAGGTACGTTCTGGGAAACGCTGCCAGTCGGGATCGAAGATATCGACCGTATTGAAGTGGTGCGCGGACCTTCAAGTGCCCTTTACGGACCTAATGCAGTTTCGGGTGTTGTGAATATCATTACAAAGGTACAGGAAAGCAAAAAATTATCGGTCGATGCCAATGCACAGGCAGGAACACAAAATACAATTATTTCCAGTGTGGGTGTGGGAAAAGCTTTCAATGACAGGCTTTCATTCCGTTTGACCGGGAATTTTCAGACGATGGACCGCAACAGCGATCTGCTTTATGTTCATGCCGCGAACAACGGTGAAGGCGGGTTTATTTCGAAAGAGACACTGGATACTTTACGTAAGTGGTCACCTTTAGAAAATAGCTGGTTTTATGTGTACGACCCTACCGATAATATCAACGATATGTATCCCGACCCGCTGTTGTCGAGGCGGCGAATGGGAGGTAATGCATACCTGTTCTTCAATCCGGGCGAAAATATTCATATCGATCTGAAGGGGGGGTATCAGAGTTCGGAGGTCCTATCCACTACCATGGGCGATAACCCCACGTCGTATGCAGGAAGAGCATCAAATACCGGGTATGTCGACCTGAATGCAAAAATTTCCGGATTAAGAGCGCAGATCAATTACCTGGGCGGATGGCAGGATATAGTTCGATCCGATACCGGGTTTAAGGTCGATATTGCTAACCTGAATGCGAACCTTGAATACGATTTTAATATAGGAAATCTGAATCTGAGGCCGGGATTTGCCTTTCAGCTGGGTCGTTACGACGATAGTGATTATCTGCGGTATATCGGGCAGGGTTTTCTGAACGGTCAAAAACAGTTTACATCGCTGGCGTTAAGTTTGCGGGCCGACTATCTGGCTTTCGAAAAACTTAGAATTATTGGTGCGTTACGCGGAGAAAAATATAATACGCACAATAGGCCCTATTTGTCGTATCAGTTTATCGGCTCTTATCTGCTCAACAGCTCAAACTTTTTACGAATTGTGTATTCCAAAGCAAACAGGGGACCCTTTCTGGTCGACTCCTATGCCAATTATGAATGGGAGAGGGAAGGCAGACCTCTGCCCGGTTATATCTACTTCGGCGGACGGGAAAATCTCGATCTGCTGACAATGAATATGCTTGAATTTGGATACAGGGTAAAACCCGTGAAAAGTGTCCAGGCCGATTTTGAATTTTTTATGATCAATGCGAAGAATTTTGGGGCGCTTTATCCCGATTCGGTGAATCTGAATGGTGCTGTATATAATGATGGATTTTTTGATGAGACAAATGGTAGGCCATGGGTTACCATGAGTTACCAGAATATTGACATAACCTCAAAACAATTTGGAGTTACAGGAAGTGTGAGTTGGGTGGCCCGTGAAAATATTATTCTGAGACTTTTTGCTACTTGGCAACGAACTTATTTATATAATGTAATTCCCATATCACCTGATGAAGCAGTGAATTATATGATAACTGATGCAATCTTACAATCTCAACTTACTAATTCAACTGTCACTTTTTCCAAGAGGTTCCCAGATGAGCGGGTTGATAAAGAAGAGAATTCAAGCACACCTTCCGTATTTGGCGGTTTTACCGTAAGTATAAAAATGCTTGATGAGAAACTGACTTTGCACACTGATGCCTATGCATATTCGTCACAGACATTTGCCAATAAGAACGGGACAGTGGAAATTGATGGTAAAGTAATCCTGAATGTCAGGCTGTCCTGTAAACTTTACAGGGATAATCTATCTTTGTTTGTTAATGCACGCAATTTACTGGGCAAACAACGGGAATTTGCCTTTATGGATGAAATAGGTCCCATATATTTAATCGGTCTTAATGCTAATTTTTAACCTTTAAATACTATTAATCATGAAAAAAAGAAGTTTGCTTTTACTTGTAACGGTTGGCCTTGCTCTTATGGTGGCTAACTGCAAAAAAGATGAAGAAGATCCGCCTTATGTAGGTTCGTGGGAATCGGCCGTATTCCAGGATCCGACAAGTGGTATATCGAGTAAGATGACCTTTGTTTTTGAAAAATCAAGTTTCCTGACGGAAGTATCCATTATGGCCGGCCCGAATACATTCATTGAATTACTGGGAGTTCAGGGCGA